>JAFZJT010000240.1 GCA_017553815.1 Clostridia bacterium | reverse complement strand
CCGCTCCTTGCTCATACTTCATGACCATGCTCGGTTACAACTGCTTTGCTCCTTTGTGCAAGTCCTACTATGAATCAAAGGGCGGCGCTTTCGGTGCTGACTTCGATTCTGCTGCAGAGACCTACACCTACGGTATCGACAAAGACAGCGTTGCTTACTGCGGTCCTTACCTCGTAACGAACGCTACCGAAAAGAATACCATCGTATTCGCAGCTAACCCCGCTTACTGGAACAAAGACAACATCAACATCAAGACTCTTACATGGCTCTTCAACGATGGCACAGACACCACTCAGGCATATAACGACGCATTAAGCGGTGTTATCGAAGGCGCAGGCCTCAATGCAAGCACTCTTGAACTCGCTAAGAAAGACGGTAACTTCGATAAGTACGTTTACGTTTCAAATACCGATGCTACCTCCTTCATGGCATTCACTAACATCAACCGTGCAGTTTACGCTAACGTAAACAACGAAGCACAGGGTGTAAGCGCTCAGACCGAAGAACAGAGAGTTGCTACAAAGGCTGCTATGCAGAACCAGCACTTCCGTTTGGCTCTTGCTTTCGCAGTAGACCGTGCAACCTTCAACGCTCAGGACGTAGGCGATGAGCTCAAACTCAACTCGCTCCGTAACTCTTATACACCCGGTACCTTCGTAACTCTTGCTGAAGAAGTAACCGTTGACATCAACGGCACTGCTAAGACCTATGCTGCAGGTACTGTTTACGGTCAGATCATGCAGGATCAGATCGATGCTGACGGCTTCAAGTTCAAAGCATTCGATCCCGCTGCTGATGACGGTGTTGGTTCTACCGACGGTTTCGACGGTTGGTACAATGCAGCAAACGCTGTTGAACAGCTCAACATCGCTGTTGAAGAACTCAAAGCTCAGGGCGTAACGATCGATGCAGAACATCCGATCCATATCGACTACCCTGTTTACACAGGTTCTACAACATATCAGAACAGAGGCGCTGCTTACAAGCAGTCCGTTGAAGCAGCACTTGGCGGTCTTGTAATCGTTAATGTTGTTGATTGCCCCACTTCTGATGAATGGTACTATGCCGGCTACTACACCGACTACGGTTACGAAGCAAACTACGATATTTACGACGTATCCGGTTGGGGTCCTGACTATGGTGATCCTGCAACCTACCTCGATACTTTCCTCGATGGCGGCGCAGGCTACATGGTTAAGTGCATTGGTATTTTCTAATATCGATCAGCCGAAAAAGAACTAATTAAGAGAGGGATGGATATCCTCCATCCCTCTTTTATATTATTTATGGTGGAGTGTTATGACTAAATATTTGTTAAAACGTCTATTACATGGTCTCCTTTCTGTAATAGTAGTCGTAGCCATAGTAATGATCCTTATCTATTCTCTTATGAATAGAGATCTGATTTTCTCATTTGATGAAAAGTTCACAAAAGTCGCCAATAACGACCGAGAGGTATATAAGTATCAGCGATGGGAAGATTACGGTTATCTTGATTATGTCAACTATAATGATTACTTAAAAGACCTTGTTAAATCCGGTGAGATCACCGAAGACCAAAGAGCAAATGCTGTCAATATCCAGACACAACAAGAAAAAGACAGCAATTTCGTTAAAGAATACACTAAAAAATTTACAGAATATTATAAATCTCTGGGATATAAAGTCATTCGTCGTGATGCCGTAACAATAGGCGGCAAGATCGCAAACGGCGGCAAACAGCAGCTTTTTGCATACAAAGATATCCCTCTTGTTACCCGTATGCTCAAATACTTTACGGGATTTTTCAGCATTGACAATATTCATAGCGTAAAAGAGGATATTTCCGACAGGGGACTCTCTTTTACTCTCCGCGATCCCGTTTACGGCGGCGAGAAATTCTCACCTGCCATCATCGGCAACGGAACGCAGCATAAATATTTGCTGTACTTTGATTCACAGTTCCCCTATATTCATCAAAATCTTTTCACAATACAACTCGGCAAGAGTTATACCATCAATACCGGTGTCGACGTTTTCGATACGATGATGAACTCGCAGGGCACATATAAGTCCTCAACGATTTATTATCCCACAGGTGTTGTCGAAAACAGCGCAGACGATCTGCATTCCGCGACCTACATCGCAGGCTCGCGCGCGCTCAGCGATCTCAACATTCGCCTTTTTGAAGACGACTATACGAATGTTCGCACAACAAAGAACAATATGTCAAAGACCGGATATTCCTTTGTCATCGGTATCATCTCGGTAGTTATGGCATACATCATCGGTATTCCGCTCGGCATCTTGATGGCGCTCAAAAAGGATAAGCTCATCGATAAGATCGGCACGGTTTATATCGTCTTTATCATTGCCGTTCCTTCTTTGGCATATATCTTCCTTTTCAAAGCCATCGGCGGAAAACTCGGCTTGCCGACCACGTTCTTGATGGATTCGAGAAGCAAGCTTATGTTTGTGCTTCCTATCGTATCTCTGGCACTTCCGTCCATCGCCAATTTGATGAAATGGATCCGCCGTTATATGATAGACCAGATGAACTCCGACTATGTAAAATTCGCTCGTTCGGGCGGTCTTACCGAGGGGGAGATCTTCTCGAAGCATATCCTTAAAAATGCGGCAATCCCGATAGTACACGGAATTCCCGGCAGTGTGCTCGGCTCTCTTGTCGGCGCCATCATCACCGAACGCGTTTACGTAGTTCCGGGCGCGGGCGGCCTGCTTCCCGAGGCTATAAACAAATACGATAACGGCGTTATCATAGGCGTAACACTGTTCTACGCCGTACTGTCCGTCGTATCGATAATCCTCGGCGACTTGCTTATGTCCTTAGTGGATCCGAGAATTTCATTCTCTTCGAAGGGTAGGTGACAATAATGGAAAACAAAGAACTCGTTTCATTGGAAGAATTCGGTTTATCTGACGAGGAATTGTTCTCTACATACAATCACGACACCCTCGACTCAGAGAAGATCACGGCACCGAGATATTCTTATTGGCATTCGGTTTTCCGCGTGTTCTTTAAGAAAAAAATGAACATTATTTTGCTCACCGTTTTGGCGATCCTTATTGCATTTACGTTTATCTATCCGGTAATAGCGGGATATGACAGATATGCAAACCTTATGGATCCCAACTCAAAGCACCTGACTCCCGCAAAGGCGTTCAAGTATTTCGGCGCAAGCATCCATTGGATCTTGGGCTCGGGCGCTTCGGGCCAGTCTACCTTTGACGCCATCTGGTACGGCTCACGCATATCCATTTCTTTGGCGCTCATCTGCGCCGCCATCAATATGACCATCGGCGTTTTGATCGGTGCTGTATGGGGCTTCTCAAAGAAAGTGGATATCATTATGACGGAAGTTTACAACATCATTGCAAACGTACCGTATATTTTGCTTATTTCCGTGCTTGTCCTCATTATGTCGGCAAGTTTTTGGACTATGGTTTTCGCGCTCACCATCACAGGTTGGCTCGGAATAGCATACTTTATCCGCACACAGGTAATCATTATCCGTGACCGCGAATATAATCTTGCTTCGCGCTGCCTCGGCACGTCTATT
>JAFZJT010000239.1 GCA_017553815.1 Clostridia bacterium | reverse complement strand
TTGCTGTGGGCAGCCCGTTTCCGGAGCCATACGGCACGTTGGCAATCACAAACATATTCGGGGTGGATACAACTCCGCCGTTGCCCTTAAAGGTCACCTTATAGGTCTTGGGACGATAGGCGTAATAGCCGTTGTCAATATAGGAGCTAATTAATTCGGAATCGGCGTGGAACCGATCGGCGGCGCACCGGTTTTTTACGACGCACCGCCGATAAGTAAGAGGCTTGTTAATGACGATTATTCAAACCTTGCGGTATAGATAAACTCGCCCTCGCAGCCGTGAATATTCTCATCTGAAATCTCCACACGGCTCTCAGTCGAGAACAGCTTGCCGTCCGCATCGTACCAGCCGAGGAATTTATGCCCCTCATCGGGAGTGGCGATAATGTAAACGGGATGATAATCCTCTGGCCGAGTGCAAAGAAGCTCCACTTTCCCGCTGCCCTCGGCCGTAAGCTCGACATGCATCGAATGCCCAATACAGTCTTGTCCCTCAAAGCGGCAGTTTCCGTACGATGCAAAGTTCATAAAAGAGATGGGGGAGCAACCGCTTGCACTAATATCGCCCGTCGCTTCAAAGCATCCCAGATCGCAAAGCTTGGGGCAATTCGTTATGCTCATGCTTTCAAAGATGACGAACATCGATTGGAACCTGAACAGTTCCTTAAAGCCGTCCATCTTAAAATCACCGACCAATTTCATGAGATTCTCCGGATCGCCGGTCACGAACCAGAGCTCCTCCAGATGTCCGTTCCCATCCCAAATAACGCAGGACGAGTCGGCGGAATCTGCATCCTCATCGCCCCAGAACTTAACCTTTGAAGAGTCGTAGTCCATGAAGCACTTTTCTCCGTTTTTAACGCCGTTCTCATCCTTAAGCTCGAAGAAGGCGAGCAGAGCATCGTATTCCTCGCGGTTGTACGGGAAGGGCGCTTCGGTGGGTTCGGCGGTGGGTACAGCCGTCGGCTCTGCGGTCGGCACGGCGGTGGGCTCTGCCGTTGGCTCCGAGGTGGGCTGGGTAGTAATCTTTTCGACAGGCGCGGCGCTGATCTCCGCCGTAGGCTGCGCGGGTTTATTTGCCGGAACGTTTCTGTCCGTGCAGCCCGCAAGCATAAGCGCGGCAGTAAGCAGCGCAAGAATCATCGCTGTAAGCTTTGAGTTTTTCATGGTTCTTTCTCTCCTTTACTTTTCGTCTTCATTAAATATCGAACCGGCCTGAGGCAGAATGCAGTCGCCTGCGCCTTGGATAAGCCCGTTATCTACCCAATGCGCATAGAGCGTACGCGCCGCTGCGCCGCTGCAGTCGGAATTCGTTACCATTGTTCCTCCGGTAGCCGCCGTGTACCAGCCGAGGAAGTTATAGCCGCTCCTCGTTGCTGTGGGCAGCCCGTTTCCGGAGCCATACGGCACGTTGGCAATCACAAACATATTCGGGGTGGATACAACTCCGCCGTTGCCCTTAAAGGTCACCTTATAGGTCTTGGGACGATAGGCGTAATAGCCGTTGTCAATGTAGGTACTAACGAAATCATCCGGTGGCCAAATCGATTTTTTGGTTATCGGCGGCGTTTCCTCGGTGACCTCAAGGCCTATTACCTGTCCGCTCGGTTTAACTGCGATATCGCTTATCATAATAACGTGATCGTAAGCCTTTGCAAACACATCGCCGACCTGAAGCAGGCTGAGAGAGCTTTGATTAGTTACATTCAGCGCGGTGCAATAATAAACTCCGTTTTCATCGCCGCCGCCAAACTCCTGGCTTCCAAGCTTCTTCTTTACTCCCCAACAATAGGCCGCAAAACCGCTGCAGTCCGTGCCGTACAGAGGGGCGGTGTTAGCCGCCTCGCCGTAGAACTTTGAATCCCGGTTGCCGATCCAGTCTTTGAAATTAGCAAAGGACATTGCTTTGGTCGTCCACTCTTCTGTAAGGTTGGGCTTATTATAGCCGTACACGATGTATTTTACGTATGGCGCAAAAGACGAAGCAAATCTGCTGAATATAGCTTCCCTTGTATACGGGATGCCTGTAACAGGTTGGTTCATTTCAAAACATTCGGATGACACGAAGTATTGAGATTTATACTTGTGAACGTCCGCCTTTGGTGTCCAGGTATACTGCGTCAGCGAATTCGACTGGCTCATAATCATCCTGCTAGCATTCGAGAGCGGCACGGTGGCATACGCTCCAACGCCCTTCAGCTCCGCTTCGCTCAGGCTTTCCTCGCGGTGCGTATGCGGTTCCTCGGATTCGCAGTGCTCGCAGATGCGGCTCTCATCGTTCAGCCTGAGCAGATCAACGGCATCATAGGTTCCGTAGAGATCGTACTCGGTCATATACGGCAGCAGGTCGGCCGTATTCTCCGCCTTTTCCTTAATTACCTTGCTGCAGAAGCCGCGCAGCTTTGCCATTGGAATCTGGAAAAGAGTGCCATCCACGGTCGCCACGAAGTGATCCTTCGCCAAGTCTACCGTATAATAGGACACCTTGTCAAGCAGATGCACGTTGTCAAGCGAGATAGAGCAGTTAAACAGCTCGCCCGCGGCATAGAGATTGCCGCTGTTCGTCGGGATAAAGCTGAACACGTTATCCATCGGGCTGATGCGCTCGACTTTCTGCGCCCCGATACGGCAGCTATACACAATGCCGCCCGCGAGATACAGCATGGTATCGTCGTTTACGATATAGAAATTGCGTATCTGCTCCTTGCCTGCGGAAAGAACGGTTGAAACCTTGCGGCTTTCGAGATCAACGGCCTTTATCTGCGCTTTTCCGTTTTCAAATACGGTAAAGTAGAGCTTGCCGTTTGAAATGTTGATGTTTTCGCCGTCCTCATCCGCAAGTACGGTTTTGCGGGTATCGGTTTCCACATACAGCTTACCGTTTTCAAAGAAATAGGTTTTGTCCGCATAGGACTCCTTCTGATATCCGTAAAGGATGGCGTCGTGGTTGCTTGCGAGCTTGAAGCTTGGGGCTTTGGTTTCAATGGCGGGCAGAGCATCGGCGGTGAGCTCCGGAGACTCGAATACATCTGTTTGTGCAAGCACCTGCATTGGGATCTGAACGATCATCACTGCAAGCATGAGCATGGCAATGATAAACCTTGCCGGGGTTACCTTATTGTTTGTACCTTTCATATCTTTTCTCCTTGTAATAATGCTGTAGTAGTTTTTGTTGTCCCTCTCCAAGGACGAGTGATGTTGCCGTTGAGGACTAAGCGGATCGGATCATGCTATGCCTTTGAGTTGGCAGATAAAACCGCACTGCTTTCGAGACACTCAATCATAGCGGCATCACCTCCCTATAAACCGTAGTCCTTTTACTTATACAACGATGCCACCTGATGAACAGGGTACGCCGTTCCTTCAAAAGCTTTTACTTTTAGGCAAAGTCCATAAAGCCCTTTCTACAAATACAACGCACAACTGACCCAAACAGGTTACAAAAGCACCAAATATTTTTCAATCGCAATCATCCAGCAAATTCTCATCAATATCGCCGATCTCCTTTATGCTTTTCCATTGCTCTTTGTTACATTGTTGCCGTAGCTCCCCGGGAACAATCAAAACAATCGCAATACATCCGAAGATAACGATTGCCGCAACAAAAATCTGAATAGACCTTTTCTTCATACTACACCTCCCGCATTCGAGACCTGCAAAATATCTATACATAAATACAACGTCTATCAAAAGACCACAGGTTACAAATTACTTCAAAGAAATATGTATGTTCTGGTACAATACATAGGTAACACAAAGTCTACAAAAAAGGGAACCCATGTGGTATAGTTAAATTGCAACACAACTTCCACATTAAAAGGAGGTTCCCTCGAATGAAGAATACCACAGAAGCGCACTTTCGTCAACGGTTGATTAAGTATGCC
>JAFZJT010000003.1 GCA_017553815.1 Clostridia bacterium | reverse complement strand
TCATCATGGGGGTTGAAAAACGCCGCAAACAATGATAAAATCTCCGCTGTAGTTGCGTGGAACGCCCAAAAAGCCTGTTTGAATCTCTTGTCGGGCTTTTTTCTTTGGCTTTTTTCAGTTGTTTACTGCGAATTGCCGCGCGGAAATACTCTATTTTCCATTAGGAGGAATACCTATGACGTTCAACTTCAAAGTAGATTCCAATACGCTGCATACGCTGTGGAAAAAGCTTGACATCAAGCCTAAGACCCTCGCCGTGGACGTAGTTTACGATATCGTCGGCAGTCTGCTCTACGCCTTCGGCATGATCAATTTTGCAAAATCATCCAATTTCGCACCCGGCGGCGTATCCGGTCTTGCCATGCTCATAAACCACCTTACCAAGGGTATGTTCGGCTTCAGCGACGGCTTCCCGATCGGTCTTGCCACGCTCATAATAAATGTTCCCATTGTTTTCTTCTGCTTCAAGGCGCTCGGCCTGAGCTTCTTCTTCCGCTCCGCGAAGACGATGGTCATTTCGGCGCTCATCACCGACTTGCTCATCCCCCTCATCCCCTGGGCATACGACGGAAGCCAGATGCTTGCAGCTATCTTCGGCGGTATCCTTGCCGGCGCAGGTCTTGCCTGCGTATATATGCGTGATTCCTCAACCGGCGGTTCGGACTTCGTTATCCTCGCCGTTCGCAAGAAGAATCCCCAGCTCTCCATCGGCGTTATCTCCCTCGCGGTGGATGGCATAATCATACTTCTCGGCGGCCTTGTTTACGGCAACGTTGATGCTGCGCTCTACGGTCTTATCATGACCATCACCTATAGCCTTATCATCGATAAGATAATGTACGGCAACGACTCAAGAAAGCTTCTTACCATCATCACCACGAACGGTCAGGGCATCAGCGACCGCATCATGAAGGATATCGACCGCGGCGTGACCATCCTGAACGGTAAGGGCGCGTTCACCGGCGCGGACAAGAGCATCCTGCTCTGCGCATGCAGCAAGACCGAGGTTTTCAAGATAAAGCGCATCGCGCATGAGGTGGACGCGCAGTCCTTCACAATGGTAAGCTCCATCGACGCCGCCTACGGCTACGGCTTCAAGAATCCCAATGCTGATAACTGAGGCAATTAAAAAAATATTATGCATCGAAACGGTTGGATTCGCGCCAACCGTTTTTTATTTGAGCTTTCGCCGAAATTCTGATATAATCCAAGCGATACCGCCGCAAAAGCGGCAGAAGGAGCGCAGTATGATGATAAATGTAAAAAACTACGACGGGCTTGACGAACGCAAGCTGATGGATATTTATGCCGAGGGCAATATCGAAAACGCCGACGACCTCTACCCCGATACCGAGGACAGGGAATCGGCCGTCCGCAAGGTCGAGGAGGGGTTTCTCGATTTTCTGAAAAACAAGTTCTTCGCCGCCGATGGGAGCGAGTATTTCATCCTTGAGGAAAACGGCGAATGGGTGAGCGCGCTTCGCACGAGCCGCATCGAAGCCGGGCTTTATTATATGGAAGCGCTCGAGACCCGCCCCGATATGCGCAGACGCGGTTATGCAAAAAAGCTTCTTCTTGAAGTGCTGAATGAGCTTAAAAAGCGCGGTCCGTTCGAGCTGTATTGCTGCGTTTCCAAAAGAAACGAGCCCTCCATCAAAACCCATCTTGCCGCAGGGTTCTCCATCGTTTCCGAGAACGGCTATTCGTATTTGCAGAACAGTACGAATGAGTATGCCTACGGCATTGGGTATGTGTATCGCGGGTGAAAGCGGGCAATTTGAAGAGGCTTCCTATTTAAAAAGCGACTTAACACAAGCGGCGTATGAATGAGTTTACCGTAAAGATCAACAGAATAAAGAGCCCGAGCTCTCGCTTATTCGCAAGGCGCGTCCTGATCGGGGGCAAGCCTTCCGCTATGATGAAGAACGGCGGAAGCTGCACCGAGCGGGTTCGGCGCGAAGATGTGATCTTCGTTCAAAGTGAGGGGAATATTAAAAGCAATGCGCTGATCTTTCCCGGCGGCGAGAGCGAGTTCGCCTTGAGCTTTCGCTTTATCGGAAGCTTTTACGGCGGCTATCGGACCGTTTTTACCGATGCCGCCACGGGCGAGCCCCTTCCATCCCTCAGCTTCGACCGCCTGCTGAACGGTCTTGAAAGCGGCGCTGAGCTAACAGCACCCGAGCTGGAGCTTGCTCTGCTCATTTTTACGATGGAAGCTTTTGACCTTGAGGAGCTGCTGCGTTCAAAGCACAGCCCCGCGCTCGTGAACGCGCTAAAAAGCGTTGGAGCCGTTCACTATGCGGCGAAGCTCGACGGCATCATCAACGAGCAGCTCGGCGGGTATGCTCTGCCCATAACAGGCGGCGAGAATGACGAGGCGCTGAAGGAGCGATTCCGCGAAGCGGAGACCGTTATTGTGAACGCCGACGCCAACTCCGCGCTCACCGACGAGCTTCAAAGAGCAGCCGCCAATCATATTTCCGCGCATTTTGC
>JAFZJT010000238.1 GCA_017553815.1 Clostridia bacterium | reverse complement strand
CTTTGTGTTACCTATGTATTGTACCAGAACAATTTGAAAAGTTTTTGAAAAAACTCGGCGTTTCCGAACAGCTTAACATATTCCGGCGCATTTCACGAGCGCCCGCATTTGCTTTTTTCGCCAGATTATAGTAAAATTTATTATGTATGCGCATATACTTGGCGCAATATCCCCTAATGGAGGAAAAATCCTTGCTGATAACCACTTTTTTGATCTTCGCACTGCTTCTTGCGGCGGATCTTTTCACCAAAGCCACCATCTGCCCCGCCGTTATCGAGGCGGGCGGCTCTGTTCCGTTCATCCCGGGGCTTATTCGCTTTGAATACACGAAGAATACCGGCATGGCATGGGGAATGCTTTCTGACTCCACGCTGATACTGACGATAATCTCGCTCATCGCCTGCATTGCGCTTGCGTTCGTCATAATCAAGCTTTTGAAAAAGATGCCCACCGCCATCCGCCTTGCGCTCGTGCTGATACTCGCGGGCGCGGCGGGCAATCTTTACGACCGCGCATTCCTCGGCTACGTTCGCGATTTTATCGCGTTCGACTTCATGAGCTTCCCCATTTTCAATTTTGCGGACAGTTGTGTGACCGTGGGCGGAATACTGCTCGTCGTTTCCCTCATCTTCACCAAATCGGGCAGGAGCTTCTATAAGAATTTTGAAAAGCTTTTCGAGGGCAGGCCCAAGGAAGAAGCGGGCGAGGCGCCGATTGAGGGCGGAAAAGGCGAATGAGCGAAATTGTTAAAAAATCCGAATACGAGCTTGAGGATATGGAGCTTGAGAGCGCGGAGGACGCGGAACAGGCGGCGATGGAATTGACCGTTGAAGCGGGCGGCGCGCGCCTTGACGCCTATATCGCCGAGCACACGGACTTCACGCGCTCGGCGGCGCAGAGGCTCATCGAAGGCGGCTCCGTCACGGTGGACGGCGAGGTGAAAAAGCCGAAATTCACGGTCAAAGCGGGTCAGCTTGTTTGCCTCACACCCCCGCCTCCCGAGCCCGTGGAGCTTGCACCCGAGGATATTCCGCTCGATATCGTGTATCAGGACGCGGATATCGCGGTCATAAACAAGCCCGTCGGCATGGTGGTGCATCCCGCGGCTGGCAACCCCTCGGGCACGCTTGTGAACGCGATAATGTTTCACATAAAGGATCTTTCGGGCATAGGCGGCGAGATACGCCCCGGCATAGTTCACCGAATAGACAAGAACACATCGGGGCTTTTGGTGATAGCAAAAAACGATGCGGCGCATAATTTTCTTGCAAACGAAATGAAAACGCACGCCGTCAGCCGCGTTTACTGTGCGCTCGTTGAAGGCAATCTCCGCGAGGACAGCGGCACCGTGGATGCACCGATAGCGCGGCACAAAACCGACCGCAAGCGCATGGCAGTCGTTCAGGGTGGAAGGAGCGCGATAACGCATTGGCGGGTCGAGGAACGCTTCGGCACGAGAACGCTTCTTCGAGTGGAGCTTGAAACGGGCAGAACGCATCAGATCCGCGTTCACATGGCCTATATAAATCACCCGATAGTCGGCGACGAGGTCTACGGAAGCGCGAAAAACGAGCTCGGCTTTTCGGGGCAGGCGCTCCACGCCGCCGAGCTTCGCCTAACCCACCCGCGCACGGGCGAAAGCATGACCTTTTACGCGCCCCTTCCCGAAACCTTTGAAAAGGCGCTTGAGAAACTGAGAAAACGGAGAAACGACTGATGAAGCTTATCGACACTTCAAGGGAACTGCTCTCCTGCTACGGGTCGAACGGGTTCGACCTTGAAAAATGGGAAAGCTACATGGATTCCTGCGTTCCCGGCGCGAAGGAGCTTTGCCTATGCGATATGCGCGAAACGCTCGCGGCGGGCTTTTCATGGGAGAAGGATTTTCTGCCCGTTTTGAACGGCGTTTTTGAAAGCGACGAAAAGCGCGAGGCGGCGCTTCGCTCGTTTTACGCCGTCACGGAAAACCTCGACGAAAGGCTGAAAAACCGTTTCGGTAAAACCGTTTCCGCCGACCTCATCCTCTATCTCGGGCTATGTAACGGCGCGGGCTGGGTAACGCCCGTTAACGGCAGGGAGAGCGTGCTCTTCGGCATCGAGAAGATAATGGAGCTCGATTGGTGCAGTTTGGACGCGATGAACGGGCTTGTTTTGCACGAGCTTGGGCATATCTTCCATCGTCAGCACGGGCTTTGGCTCCCCACGCCCGAAGCGAATGCGGACAGGTTCATCCGCCAGCTCTTTTGCGAGGGCGTTGCGATGGTTTTCGAGCAGGAGCTTGCGGGCGGCGCGGAGTATTACCACCAGTACGATTCCGAGTGGAAAACCTGGTGCGATAAGAACGCCGAGCATATCAAACAGTCGTTTTTCAACGATTTAAGCGGTATGACGAGCGAAAATCAACGCTACTTCGGCGATTGGATGCTCTTTGAGGGGCGTGGCGACACGGGCTACTATCTCGGCGCGCGGTTTGTGCGTTTCCTTATGCGCCGCGCCGATCTTACCGAGCTTGTTTGCTTCGAGCTTTCCGAGATAAAGCGCGGGTTTGATGAGTTTATGCGCGAAAGGCTTTGAGGTAAATATGGATATTAAGCGAATAGACGGCTATACCGACAATAGATTTTCAAAAACCGTGCTCGATCAGCACGGCGCGTATCTTATCGAGGATGAACCCTACGAAATCGAGGTAATCGGCGAGACCGAGGCGAGCGTTCGAGGAAAGGATCCTTCCTGCTATGAAGAGCTCATCGAGTATTTCCGCTTTCACGCGCCGCATATCTCCCGCTTTTTCGATGAAACGGGCGCGGCCGTAGCGGAGTTCCCCGCGGCGGAGCTTGTGCGCATAAAGCTAAAGAGCATTCAGCCCTCGCAGTTCTTTATAGATGAAACTAAGCTTGCGGCGGTTCAAAGCTTCATTCGGAGTGCGGACGATATCATAATCCAGGTCAAGCCCTACGGCGAAAGATTCATCTCGCTCGACGGGCATACGCGGCTGTATCACGCGGTAAAAAGCGGGTTCAGCTCGGTTCGCGCGGTCGTCAGCGACAGCGACGAATGGGTGTTTAAATTCGTTCACGAGGCGGAGCGAAGGGGCGTAATTGAGCCGAAGGATATGGTTCTTTTGCCCCACGAAAAGTACGTTGTCGAATGGGACGAATACTGCGATTCCGTTTTCGCGGAAGAGGCCGAATAGGTTTTTGAAATAGTGATTTAAAAGGAGAAACGCGCTATGAAGGAAAGGATGAAGCGCATCCTCGACGCCTTTTACGCCCACAATTCCGCCGATATGGCGAGCCGCGTATTCGGTTTTGACGCGGGTATCGCGTACGACGCGCTCGTGGTTGCGCCGAGCTATTCGCCCTATCATCTTCAGATGGAGCGTTTCTTTGAGGTGACGACGCTTCGCGAGGGCGCGTACCATTGCGGCTATTATCTCGAAAACGCCGAGCTGAAGCTCGCGTGGATACGGAGCGCGGCTTCGGCGGGAAATCTTATCGACCATCTCGCGAGCTGTGCATCGCTTTCATTCAAAAAGCTCATCTTCATCGGTGCGGTCGGCGCGCTCAAGGCGGATTTCGGCCTCGGCGATATCTGCACGCCGAGCTATTCACTCTCATGCTCTCAGGCGGACGCGTTTTTGATAAGGGATTCGATACGCGAAACCGCGCTGTTTGAAAGGGTCGAGCCCGATTTGGCCTTTACCGAAGCGGTCATCGCTTTGGGAAGAACGCACGGGCATACTATCCGCAGGGCGGGCGTTTTCTGCACCCCCTCCATCGCGCTTGAGTATCTGCATCTTGACGAGATTCGCGCTTCGGGCGCGGATCTAATCGAGATGGAGACCGCCTCATTCTATCTGATGGCGGAGCTTCTTGAGGTGCCCGCGATAGCGCTCTTGGCGGTTTCCGACAATTCCGCTTCGGGCGTGCCGCTCGTTGGGAGAAACGAGCATCAGCAGGAGCTCTTCCTTGAAAGAAAGCTGACCGTTTTTCCCGATATGATAATGGCCGTTGCGAGTATGCGGTGAAGGATATGAGTAAGTTAATGCGCCAATATAAGGAGGCAATATGATAATCCACGATTTTGACAACGAGACCGAACCCATCATCACCCCCGAGCATTTTTACGGCCCGAAGAAGCATTTGGTGGATAAATGCCTTATCATCTTTTCAAAGGTCATCCACGACTATATGCTCGATACCTACGATTGCTCCGTCATCGGCGAGATACACGCCTGCAACGGCTCTGTTCCCATCTACGCCTTCGAGCATGAGGGCGAAAAGCTCGCTTTCTATCTTTCGTTCATCGGCTCCGCGGGCGCTTCGGGCTGCTGCTTCGAGGCGAATTGGCTGACGGGCGCATCGAAATTCATAATGTTCGGCTCCTGCGGCAGTCTTGACCGCGATAAAACCTACGGAAAGTTTATAATCCCGACCGAGGTATACAGGGGCGAGGGCGCTTCCTACCTCTACGCGCCCGCTTCGGATTATCTCGGCGTTAAGAACGCGCAGAGGGTTGCGGAGATATTCGCTGAGCTCGAGCTTCCCTGCGTTTCGGGCAGGGCATGGACCACGGATTCTATGCTCCGCGAGACCGTCGGCCTCGTTCAAAGGCGCAGGAGCGAGGGCTGCATAGCGGTCGAGATGGAGCTTGCGGGCGTGCAGGCCGTATGCGATTTCTACGGGTTTGAGCTCTTTAACTTCCTTGAATCGGGAGACGTGCTGGCTGAGAGCGGCTACGAAAAGGACGGGCTCAGCGGCGCGAACCACAATTTGGGCAAGCTGATGATTGCGCTTGAAATCGCAAAGAGAATATAAATTTTTAATACGCCGCGAGGTCTTATATGGATGCTTTGATAATTGAAAACGCGATAGCTTATATCGAGGAGCTGTTTCGCGCGAATGCGGACGGGCACGACGCCGCACATTCCCTGCGCGTTTATAAAAACGCCCTGCGCATCGCGCGCGCCCACCCCGAGTGCGACGAAACGGCGGTTGCTTTGGCGGCGATACTGCACGACGCGGACGACCACAAGCTTTTTTTGACCGAGAATAACGCCAATGCGCGGCAGTTCCTCGCTTCCCAAGGGCTTGACAATGAAAGCATCGAGCGGATATGCGCGATAATAAACGGCGTTTCGTTTTCAAAAAACCGCGGCAAGCGCCCCGAAAGCATCGAGGGTATGATAGTTCAGGATGCGGACAGGCTGGACGCGCTCGGCGCGGTCGGCATCGCGCGCACTTTCGCCTACGGCGGCAAGCACGCTCGCTCGCTCGAGGGCTCAATTCAGCATTTTTACGATAAGCTTCTGCTCTTGAAGGACGAGATGAATACCGTTGAGGGCGCAAGGCTCGCAGGCGAGCGGCACGATTATCTTCTCGGGTTTTTAGAGCGGTTCAATGAGGAAACGTGCGCAAAGGAAAGCGGAGTTCGGGTCAGGTTCTATGACGAGGTTTCGGACAGCCTTCCGAAATTCGCGGTCATAATCGCAAAATCGGGCGGGAAATGGGTGTTTTGCAAGCACCGCGAGCGCGATACCTTCGAGGTGCCGGGCGGGCATCGCGAGGATGGCGAGGATATAGTCGATACCGCGCGGCGCGAGCTTTACGAGGAGACGGGCGCGGTGAAATACAGCCTCACTCCCGTTTGCTTCTACTCCGTCACCATGCCCGATAAATTCGACGGCAGGGAGACCTTCGGCGCGCTTTTCTATGCCGAAATTGAAGAATTTGAGGGCGAACTGCACAGCGAGATAGAGCGCATATATCTGCTGGACGAGCTGCCCGAAAGCTGGACGTATCCGCTCATCCAGCCAAAGCTGATTGAGGAAGCAAAGAGGCGCGGGGTGTGCTGATTGAGCAGTGAATAATGAATAATGAATAGTGAATAGTTGAGGTTGAAATTCCTGCGGAATTTCGTAGTATTTCATTTTTCAGCATGATAAGAGGAAGTATGGAAAAGGTCGAATTTACGAATATGTGCATGATAACCGACGGCGATAGGGTCGTGGTTATCGACAGGCAAAAGCAGGATTGGCCGGGCATAACCTTTCCCGGCGGGCACGTTGAAGAGGGCGAATCCTTCACGGATGCGGTGATACGCGAGGTCAAGGAGGAAACTGGGCTGACCGTTTTTACCCCTCGGCTCTGCGGCATAAAGGATTGGTGCGAGAACGGCTGCCGTTACGCGGTTTTCTTCTATAAAACGAGCCGCTTTGAAGGGGAGCTCGTTTCATCAATTGAAGGGCGCGTTTGGTGGGAAGAGATTAAAAACCTTCCGTTTCTCAAGCTCTCGCTCGATATGGAGGATATGCTCCGCGTGTTCACCGAGGACGATCTGAGCGAGTTTTACTACCGCTTGCAGGACAGCAAATGGGTTTATGATTTGAAATAACGGATGCAACGATGAAAGCATGTCGAAGCAGACGATTTAAGGAGTGTTGGCAATATGATAAGAGTACGATTCTATGATTGGGGCTGCGGAGTTCTCGATATCGAAAAAGAGCTTGAACTGACCGCCGAGATAGACGAATATCTGGTGCAAAGCGTTTCGGGGCTTAGTTTTGAAGCGACCGATAGCGAAAACAATATGGAAGACAACGCCGTGCTTTGGTTCTCCGCCGCGAACGAGGATCAGGCAGCGGAAGCCATACGGCGGATTATCGGCGCAAGGCTTTCGAGCGGCTCAGATATGAGTTTTTCGGTTGATACCGTTGAAAACCGTTCCCACTCCCCCGCACTTAAAAAGGGCTGCGGCATATTCGGCAAGGCATACGAGGTGATGCTTGAAAACGACCTGCATTCCCACGCCTCGATAGACCGTGCGCTGCTGCGAGAGATGGTGCTTATTGACGATTGCTCCGCGCCGTATCTATATTCAAGCGTGCGCCGCTACGATATGAAAAAGCACGAGCTGTTTGGGTTTTCCAAGCAATTCGCGGCAAAAAGCGAGCGCGAAGCCATCCAAAACGCGGCGAATTTCACGCGGGAGATCGCCTATTCCTACGACGTGGATTTCAAGGATATGCTCTTCGGCGGCACCGAGAAGCAGATCCTCGAGCGCGGCACCGATTGGTGCGCGGATATGGCGCGCGTGGGCGCGGTGCTGCTCGGCTGCCTCGGCATACCGTGCAGGATAGTCAATCTTATCGACACAGGCAGGGCGTACAACGGACACGTCGTTTGCGAGGCGTTTTACGAGGGGCATTACGGCGTGGTGGATTTCATCCACGGCTACGTTTTTTACGACAGCGCGCCTATAAGCGCATACAAGCTCCTGTCGGATAATACCGCGCTTCGGGAATACCCCGATGAATATCGCGACCTCTACTCCGCCGCCGCCATCAGCGAGTACGACCCGACGGACGAAGAAAACGACTACACCGTAACGGGGCCGAACGACTACTATATGAAGCTCATCTATTCGGAGGAAAGTTTCCGCTGGCTGATGAGCGAGGACGAGGAATAAGGAATATGAGGAAAGAGAACACCGCCGAGAGATATTACCGGCATACTTTGAACGCTTTATTGATCGCCATGCTTTTTTATGATCTTATTGCAGCGGTGATCGTCTTTTTCCGCGTTCTCTCCGCTGACGGTTCAAACGCTGTGATATTTGGCGAAGCATGGTTTTGGCTGCTTGCTTTCGGTCTTTTTCCCCTCCTTTGTCTGCCGGGCCTTGTGTATGCATTTTTCCGATACAGGCATTATAAAAGCGCCGAGCTTGTGTACGTTCAAAGGGTGAAGCTCGATCAAACGGACACCGTCTGGCGCAACCTTGTCGGCTTCCGCATAGAGGTGCGTATGGACTCAATGGAGTATCGGACGGTAACTAAGCACGTTTTCTCAACCGGGCCTTTCTTCTGCAACCGGCTCGATGATTACGTCGGCAAGACCGTTGAAGTGGGCTATGACGAAAAAACGGGCGAATGGATAGTTTTCTGCCTTGAATAAACAAATAAACAGCAAGATAATAACTCGGGAGCGTTAAAAATGAAAAAACTCACCAAAGAAGAGATACTCAAAGCGCTTGAAAAGCCCAACGGCTCGGCGGAGCTTGCTTCAAACGCGCGTATAGACAAAAACGCGCTTGTTCGCGACGCTTCGGAGCTTTTCATCGAAAAGGGCCTTGGCAGCGCCCTGCTCGTTCGCCTTGCAAAAAGCAAGCCCCTGCTTATAAGAATGAGCGAAAACGCGGCTTTGACCGATGCGGTGCGCGATGCGCTTTCAAACGAGTCCCCGAAGCTTCGGCGCAACGCTGCAAGGCTTATCGGCGCGTTCTCAAGAAGCGAAACTGATGCCGCGCTTGTGATCGAAAGGCTCAAGGTCGAGGAAACGCGCTTTGTTCGCCCTTCGCTCCTGCTTGCGCTCGGCTCAATCGGCGGCGAAAGCGCGGAGGCGGCGCTTCGTGCCTATACCCCCGCTCCACCTGCGGACGAGAGCGAAAAGAAGCATTATGAGGAGGAGGTCGAGGCGCTCAAGCTCGCCCGCGCCGCCTGCATGAAGCATGAAAAGCACGAGTTCACGGGGCTTGATCGCGAGTACGAGATAGAGCTCGCCGCGCCCGATCGGCTGACGAGCCAGCTCGCAAAGGAGCTCGATGAGCTCGGGATCGAGTGCTTCGACGAGCGCCGCGCAAGCTTGAAGGTGAAAACCCATGATTATACGGGCTTGTTCCGTGCGCGTTGCTTCTCCGAGGCGCTTTTCACCGTCGGAAGCCTCGAAAAGCTCACCGCCGAGGACGCGGCGAAGGCGTTTGCCGCTTTCGTGCCCGAATTTATGAAGCGCGCCCACGCGGGCGAACCGCCCTATCGCTACCGCATCGAGCTTCGCGGCGATAGAAAGGCCGAGAGCGATACCACCGCCTTTAAAAAGGCGCTTCGCGACGCGCTCGATAGCGGCGATCTTATCAACTCGCCCGCGGATTATGAGATCGAGCTTCGCATCGAGGACGCGCCCGCCGGAGCAAGGCTGTATCTCAAGCTTTTCACCGTGCGTGACGAGCGTTTTTCGTACCGAAAAGAGAGCATTCCCGCCTCGATGAACCCCGCGACGGCGGCGGCCGTACTGCGCTTTGCGGAGGAGCATCTGACGGTGAACGCGCGCGTTATCGACCCCTGCTGCGGCAGCGGCACGCTGCTTATCGAGCGCGGCCTTTTATCCCCCTGCGATTCGCTGACGGGCGTGGATATCGCGCATAAGGCCATCGACGCTTCGCGCATAAACGCGGATTCCGCTTCGCTTAAATATGGCATAAAGCAAGCGAAGTTTATCTGCAACAACATACTTCGCTTCGAGGTCAAGCGCCCCTACGACGAGCTTATCTGCAACCTGCCCTTCGGCAACCGCGTGGGCGATCATTCCTCCTGCGAAAAGCTCTATACGGGACTGCTCGACAAGCTCCCCAAGCTTCTGCGCCCGGGCGGCACCGCGATACTCTACACGATGGAGTTCACGCTTCTAAAAAATCTTATCCGCGAAAGAGCCTGCCTCGAGCTCGTTTCCCAAGGGAGAACCGAAGCGGGTGGACTAACTCCTATGATATTCATTTTAAAGGTGAAGTGAGGGCGCGGGTTAAAAGCATTTAATAATAGCGAAAACAAATGCCGCCCGCAGGCGGCATTTGACAATTCGTACGACAGTTTGCAATCAAAGCTTCCGCAAATCAGTCTGCGAACAGCAATGAATCATTTATCAGTCATTCTTTCTTTTAAACGCAACGATTCCGAGACCGGAAAGCACAATCATGGCACCGAGGCCGATAATCGCGGCAATACCCGTT
>JAFZJT010000237.1 GCA_017553815.1 Clostridia bacterium | reverse complement strand
CCTATCCGCTTTTCACGCTTTTCGGGCTTTGCTGCGGGAAGCTCGATATCCTCCGGCATTATCATGGTAAGCGTCTCGGCTGTCATGGCGTCGGGTTCGATCGAGAGAAGCCGACCGGCCATGTTCATCTCGGTCTTTTCAAGGAGATTGCGTACGTAGCGGCCATTGCCGAAATCGGGGGAGAGCCTCGCTGCCTCGAAAACGCCCTCGAGCTTTTCGATCGCTCCTTCGGAGAGCTTCAAGCCGCGGGTCTTTCCGATGTGCTTCGCAATATCGCAAAGCTCAGCCGCTGAATAATCGCTGAACGGAACGTGGAAGGCGATGCGGGAGCGCAGACCGGGATTCTTGTCGAGGAACGCCTCCATCTTATCCGGGTAGCCGGCGAAAATGACGACCATACTCCCGCGGCGGTTTTCCATCTGCTGGACTATGGTATTGATCGCCTCGTCGCCGAAAGAGCCGTCGCGGTCGTCCACGAGCGAATACGCCTCGTCGATGAACAGCACGCCGCCGTCAGCCTCGCGGAACTTCGCTTCGACGGTCTTCGCAGTCCAGCCCACGAACCTGCCGACGAGATCGCCTCTGCCGACCTCAACGAGATGCCCACGGGACAGGAGCTCGTTCTCCTTCATGATGCGTGCGAAAAGGCGGGCGACAGTCGTCTTTGCCGTGCCGGGATTGCCGGTGAATACCATGTGCATCGCGGGCCGCGCCTGATCGATGCCGCGGTCCTTATATATCCGCTGCAGCTTATAGAAGTTCAGCGCCTTGTTTATGACGGACTTCGCTTCTGCAAGGCCGATCATGGAGAAAAGCTCATCGTAAGCCGAGCCCTTGCTCTCTTCGATCGCCGCTTTGACTTTGCATTCCGCGAAAGATGCGTAACCCGGGAAAACATCGGTCTTGAGCTTAATACCGAACCAGCGTTCATAGATCTTTTTCAGCTCGGAGCCGTAGTATGTCTTTGTTTCGTCTATCTGCCCGAAAAGCAGATCGTCTGCAGGGACAGCGCCGCCCTTCGCAAGCTCCGCAATATAGGCCTTCGCCTCTACGCCGCTTACATTATCCTCAGCAAGCTCCACAAACGAAAACTCTCCAAGTATCTCGGCTATAATCTTCTTTATGTTCGCGCATTCTCGGGGCAAATGAAATACGAACAGCACTTTGTTCCCGTATTCCGCTGCGCAGCAGCAGACGGTATCGAAAACATCCTCGCCGAAGGATTCCAGTTCGTCGCCCGCTTCGCAGAATCCGTCGATAAGCGAGATCACGACCGTACCACCGGTGCAGCTTTCGTAGACGCTGCAGGCTAAATCGTCTGTCATATGGTGGGGATGGCGCGCTAAATTCACGTACCTTTTGCTGACGATCCTCCCCTGCATATATAGCGCGGAAAGCAGTGCGTCCGTCATCCTCTCCGCGGTGCCCTGGTCGTCAGATTCGATAAGATAATGCACAGGATGACCGACGAACTCGGATTTCTTTTCGCTTTGGAATATCCTGTCGAGTTCCGGGGAAAAAGTCTTTACTGAGAGTTCACGCGCCGCTGCGGAATAGAGCTTTGCTTTATCCGTTGTTTCCGTTATCATTGTTTCCGAGAACGGATAAAAATGCGACTCTGCCAGCGCTTCTATGTTATAGCGGCGAAGTATTTGTTCATCGTCCGCTACGAAGCCTTCGCGCTGCGCATTATTCAGCAGGTTTATCACGGCTAAGCATTCTGCTTCCTCCGCGGAACAGGATTCAACTTCTATTCCAATCGCGGCAAAGAATGCCAATGCTTCCTTTTCCGCGTCGAGCCGTCCGTTGGCTATTGCTCCGACGATGATCTCTCTGTCCGAGATATTGCCGACAAACCTGAAGGTCCCATCAGCCAGCGCCTCCGAGTAGCGCTCGGCCTTCGTCCTTATGCTCATTGCCTTCGCACGCTTTTCATGTCTTGCGACGGGCTCGTTTTCGTCGTTAGTATCCTTAAGCATACCTGTGAAACGGTAGAAAAGCATATCCTCATCTCCCTTGCTTGGTGTACCATAAAGATACCATAAACGATGATCCAAAAACGGGGCATGCATCGTTCGCAGCCCCGTTTACTCGACAGTTTTATAAGGCAGTTGATCCTTTGAAATGGTTTATGAAAACGCCTCCGGATAATGCTTCTTGATCCATGCGGTTTTATATGCACGGATCGCGCAGGCGACGCATTTCGCGCGCGGGGGCAGATAACGGACTTCCTTCATTGATTCGGTGTACCATTCCGGGATGCCTATCTCATGCATCTCAGTTTCCCATTCCGCCCATCTTCGGTGTTCTCCGTGCAGGCATCGCCCTTTGCGGACGGCAGAGGCGATGGTGTATGCTTTATCTCTGCCCATCCCGTGGCGCACGAGCTTGTTGAAGACGTCATCTCTGCTGGATACTGTATCTTTCGGTGCAAATATCAATTCCCGCAAAAGCTTTTCTCCGCTCGATTCCCAAGTCATCATTGACAGATCAAGCCCGTAAATATGTATTACGTCTTCAAAACAGTTGATAGGTGCGGAGGAAAGTATCAGATCGATCAGTGGCCTGCTGCGTTTGATCTCAGCTGCCAGCTCGATCCGCAGACTGTCGATCTCACCGCCGTCGGGCCGGATATCGGATGGGTCAATGCCCGCTGTTTTATAGTGCAGCGCTTCATGTTCAAGCCATTTGTTCTCGTAAAGGTTGATAAGCGGAGAATCCTCGCCCGGCAACTCAAAAGCGAGCATACCGTACTCAGGCTTTGTTACGGGGATAAAACCCAGAGTATCCTTCAGCGCTCTGCTGATCTCGGATAGACAGTCGGTCGCGCAATGAAGCTCGGTATAAGGCCATATGCGGTCTGGAAACAGGAATTCCATCTGAATGTCAAAGCCGCTTTTTAGCATAGCGGCGCCGCATACCGGGCAAAGCCTGTCCGGAAGATCCGGACCGCACAAAGCATGCGCATCCTTTGGGAACTCCGTATGTCTGCATTCGGGGCAGAGGTAATGCGGGGGCAGGGGATCGATGCCCGAAAGCCCCAAAAGATAAGCGATGAACGAAGACTCCAAAGGACCGCTTATGTAGAACCTTCCGCCTTTCTCGCCGCAAATGCGTTTGACCTCCATAAGCGCCTTAAGCATCACAGCCCAATCCCGCTCTTCAAGCACCGCCCATTCGGTTTCGAGTCTTTCTGTTATCTTCTGGGGAAGAGTATCCCCGTACATCTCATGACAGCGCTTGTCGATCGTTTCATTGATCGTCTCATAGAAGCCGAAAAAGTATTCCATATGGTTTCACCTCCATGCTCCAATATTAGCACATGGCATGGACCTTTTTCGGGACACAAAAAAGCCCGAAGGCGTACCTCCGGGCAATAATCGTTATTTAGTTTACTTCGCCGCTTCTTTCAGCTTCTCCCAGACCTTGACCATGGCGTAGGTGTCGAGCTCGCAGTATTTGAGGAGGTTCCTGCGCGTGCGCTCGAGCTCCTCCGGCGGCATGTGCTCCATAGCGGGGAAGGCGCTCATCGCCTCGCTGCCGTTATGGATATCCTCGAGGTTGTGATAATCGAGCGAGGGCTCGTCCGGGAACAGAGCGGGCAGTACGGACTTTATCGAAAAGCTCCCGCCCATCGCGCGGTTGTAATAAAGGCCCGACTGGAACGGCGTGATCAGGTCGACTATGTTCCCGCTGAAATCGAGAAGATGCGTGGCTAAGTCGGGGAAGAGCGATGCGAGATCCTTTATCCGCCCGCACTCGAAGCTCTTGTTGTACGCCGTCACGCAGACGCCCATGGGGATATCCTCGCAAAGCCGCTCGGCTATCGCTCGGCGCGGATCCGTCCCTGCCTCGGCAAGGAACTCGCGGTGGAAAAGCTCGCCGCCCTCCCGCTCGATATAATGGAGCGAATACTGGAACGGTATCTGTGAAAACGGGCTCGTCCCGACGTAGCGCGGCACGGGGTACTGCACCGTCTCGAAATCGAGGAAATACAGCGGGTACGAAAGCTGCGAGAGGAAATCACGTATACCAACGCGGTCGATATAGTCCCCGCGGTCGTGAAGCGCGAAGTCCATCTGCATTATCTGCTTCCTAT
>JAFZJT010000236.1 GCA_017553815.1 Clostridia bacterium | reverse complement strand
CACAAAAACCAAACCCTTTCCGCCGCAAGGCGATAGGATAAAAACCCGAGGAGGATAATTCTGATGAAAAAGTATCTCGTAACAGGTCTTGCCGCGCTTATGGCAGCGGCAGCCCTCGCAACACCCGCCTGCAAGAAGCAGCCCGATCCCAATGACGTTATAAACGACGTTATTTCTTCCATGCTTCCTTCGCAGAACTCGCCCGCTCCCAAGGATGAGGCAACGCCCGCTCCGCAGACTGAGGCAACGCAGCCCCCTGCTCAGCAGGAGCAGCGCGAAAAGAGCTATGAAACCGCCGCGCGTGAATTCGTTGAGGCGATCATGAAGAAGGATTGGGATTCCGCGCTTGCTTCGATGAAGCTTGGCGAGGGTTCCTTCGTTACCCCCGATGATATCTCGTGGTACTTCCCGCGCAGCAGCTTCAAGGCGCTTGCGGAGCTGGAAGAGAACTCCACCTGCAAGGTTAGCAGCAGCTCCGGCGGCAGCGATTATCAGAGCGTTCAGATCAGCGTTGCCGAGCAGGGCGGCTATTCCGAAACCGTCAAGGTGTCTATGAAAATGAATAAGGATAACGAATGGTGCGTGGATGCAAGCGAATTTGTGAACACGAATTACACCTTCCGCGCTCCCGGCGGCAAAACCAAGGTCGAGGTCAACGGCAAGGAGCTTGGTAAGGAGCTTATCACAAATAAACAGGCCGGCGACACCGGTCTCAGCTATGACTATACCCTGTCCTTTGTGGGCAAGAGGGATATCGATGTTCGCGTATACGGCGATAATTTCGATTTCACCAAGACACTTACCCCCAAATCTCGCAATGAGGTCGATGTGACTACCGATTATGTCAAGGTCGTGATCGAGGATACTCAGTCGCTGTTCGAGGGCGTTAAGCATATTTGGAACGAGGCAAAGGTTATCCACGATACCAACGGCGCGACCGTTTCCGATCTCCTTGTGCTTATCGCTTCCGATGCGGAAAGCGATCTTGCGCAGAGCCTTTGGGAAAAGTACGATAAGCGTGGAGGAAATACTCTTCTTAAAATGACTCAGTGCCTCTTTGATGAAGAAAATGTTTGCTTCTGGCTTACCGATACAGTTGTGGGCGCTAATTTCAAATATCAGATCGAATACGATATCGGAACCTCGATATGGGATAAGAAAAGATACGGCTCCATGCTGGTTTCCTTTGAGGATGGCGAATGGAAGCTTTACCAGATGTACGATCAGTATGTTTGGGATTGCCACGGCGGCAGAGGCAGCTGGTAATAGGCTGTTTTACACCCTAACTTAATCAACCGAATAGCTAACGCGGCGCGTTGCCACCCTTTGCGGCGGTCACGCGCCGCGCTTGCAATATTCGCTGAGCACTATTCATTATTCACTATTCACTAAATAAAAAACAGGCTGCCTCGGCATTCACCGAAGCAGCCTCGTTTAATTCGATTTTTCTTATTTCACCAATAGCGCATTCAGGCTCTCCGCAAACTTCGCGGGATCATCGAGCTTGAGTCCCGCAAGAAGCTGCGCCTGACCGTAGAGTATGCCGGCATAGCTTGCGAGCATGGCTTCGTCGTCCTTGATGCGGGAAAGCGCCTCGAAAACGGGGTGGTCGGGGTTCAGCTCGAGCACGCGCTCGGCCTTCGCTTCGCCGCCCATCGGCATTTCGGAGAGCACCTTCTCCATCTCGAGCGTGAGCGGACCCTCGCTGGTGAGCGCGGCGGGGGAGTCAGAAAGCCTCGCGGAGAGGCGAACCTCCTTTACCTTGCCATCCAGCGCGGTTTTGATCGCCTCAAGCAGCTCCGCGTGCTCCTTCTGCTTCTCCTCAAGCGCCTTCTTCTCGTCCTCATCCTGAATATTCACGTCGTTGTCGGTAATGGACTTGAAGGGCTTGCCGTCGTACCCGTTCAGCATACGAAGCATGAATTCGTCCACGTTCTCGGTCATTAAGAGAACATCGTAACCCTTGCCGATCAGATACTTATACTGCGGAAGCGCCTTTATCATCTCCTCGCTCTCGCCGCAAGCATAGTATATCTCGGTCTGATTCTCCACAAGGCGGGCGATATACTCCTTGAGGGTAACGAGCTTATCCTCCTTCGCGCTCTTATAAAGAAGCAGATCCTTGAGGTTCTCTCCCTCCATGCCGTAGCTCTCATAGATGCCATACTTGATGGAAAGCCCGAACGCCTTGAAGAATTTTTCGTATTTCTCGCGGTCGTTTTCAAGCAGCTTCTCAAGCTCCGATCTTATCTTCTTTTTAAGACCCGAAGCGATGGCGCGAAGCTGGCGGCTCTGCTGAAGCATCTCGCGGGAGATGTTCAGCGAAATATCGGAGGAATCCACAAGACCCTTAACAAAGCCGAAATACTCGGGCAGAAGATCCTCGCAACTCTCCATTATCATAACGCCGTTGGAATAGAGCTGCAATCCGCGCTTGTAGTTCTTGGAAAAATAGTTATAAGGCGCGCTCGCGGGGATGAACAGGATGGAGTTATAGGTAACGCCGCCCTCGGTGCGCGAATGGATGTGCGCGAGAGGCTCCTCGTAGTCGTGGAATTTATCGGTGTAGAAGCCGTTGTAATCCTCATCCGTAAGCTCCGACTTGTTGCGCCTCCAAAGCGGCACCATGCTGTTCAGCGTCTGCTCCTCGGTCACGGTTTCATATTCCGGCTCCTTGTGCTCGCAGTCGCATTCGCCGTCCTCGTGGTCGTGCTCGCACTCATGCTCCTTCATGCGCGTTTCCTCGACCGTCATCTTGATGGGGTAGCGGATATAATCGGAATACTTCTTGATAAGCTCCTTGAGCGTGTAGGTCTCAAGATAGCGGTCGAAGCGCTCGTCCTCGCCGTTCTCTTTTAGATGAAGCGTTATCACCGTGCCGCAGCCGTCCGGCTTTTCGGCGGTGGAGACGGTGTAGCCGTCCAAACCGTCGCTTTCCCAGATATTCGCCTCGTCCGAGCCGTAGGCGCGCGAAAGCACGGTAATCCTGTCCGCCACCATGAACGCCGAATAGAAGCCAACGCCGAACTGGCCGATGACCTCGAGCTCGTTTGCGGCGGGCGCGTGTTCGTCCTCGGAGGCCTCCTCGCCCTCGTTCTTCTTCTGCATCGCGCTTCTGAATGCGAGCGTGCCGCTCTTGGCGATGGTGCCGAGGTTCACCTCAAGCTCCTCCTTGCTCATGCCGATACCGTTGTCGATGATGGTGAGCGTGCGGTTCTCCCTGTCGGGAACGATGCGGATCTCGAGATCGCCGCCGGAAGTTGCCGTATTGTCGGTCAGAAGCTTGAAATGAAGCTTGTCGAGCGCGTCGCTTGCGTTGGAAATGAGCTCTCTGAGGAATATCTCCTTGTTCGTGTAAACGGAGTTGATCATCAGATCGAGCAGCCGCTTGGATTCGGTTTTAAACTGTTTCTTTGCCATATTTTTCACCTCTTTGGGTTTTATTGATACTGCTTGTTAGCACTCTATTCTTTCGAGTGCTAACATATTGTACTCCCATTATTAGCGTTTGTCAACCCCCGCGGGAAAATTCTTTCGGAAGGCGCGGAAACCCGCCGAAATCGCTTGCAAAAATCCCGCTTCTGTGTTATATTTCGTTAGGATAATTTTGAAAGAGATTTTTGAGATGGCAAGAGAATTTGAAAAAACGATAATAACCGAAAAGGCCGAGCGCTCGGTTCGTGCGGGACATCCCTGGGTGTTTGCCGAGGAGATCGTCTCCGTTTCGGGCGGGTATGAAAACGGCGATATCGTCGATATTTACTCGAAAAAGGAGCGCTATCTCGGCACGGGCTTCATCAACGATAACTCCAAGATACGCATCCGCATCCTTTCAAGGAATGCGAACGACCGCTTCGACGACGAGTTCTTCCGCCGCCGCATCCGCTACGCGATAGACTATCGCCGCACAGTGATCGGGGAGGAGCGCTGTTTTCGCGTCATCTTCGGCGAGGCGGACAGCTTTCCCGGGCTGACGGTCGATAAATTCGAGGACGTGCTCGTTATACAGGTGCTTTCCCTCGGCTTTGAGCGCATCAAGGCACGGCTGTTCGACCTGTTCATCGAGGTTTTCGCGGAATACGGCGTGAAAATACGCGCTATTTGCGAGCGAAACGACGTTTCCATCCGCGCCAAGGAAGGGCTTGAGGAAGGCAAGGGCTTCGTTTCGGACGCACGGCTCGACCCCGATTTCGACGGAAAGCTCGTCATCACCGAGAACGGGATAAAATATGAGATAGACGTGCTGAACGGTCAAAAAACGGGCTATTTTCTCGACCAGAAGCTCAACCGCCTTGCCGCCGCGGGTATCGCGAAGGGCAGGCGCGTGCTCGATTGCTTCACGCACACGGGTGCGTTTGCGCTGAATTGCGCCAAAGCGGGAGCTGCGCATGTCACCGCCGTGGATATCTCCGCGGACGCTATCGAAAAAACGCGCAAAAATGCGGAACTCAACGGGCTTGAAAACGGTATGAGCTTCCTCTGTGCGGACGTTTTCGACCTTTTGACCGAGATGGAGAATGCGAAAAAATGCGATTATGACTATATAATTCTCGATCCGCCCGCGTTCACCAAGAGCCGCGAAACCGTCAAGGCCGCGATAAACGGCTATAAGGCGATAAACGCAAAGGCGATGAAGCTCCTGCCGCGCGGCGGGTATCTTTCCACCTGCTCCTGCTCGCATTTTATGACGGACGAGCTGTTTCGCAGGATGCTTGCGGAGGCAGCCGAGGCGGCAGGCGTTCAGCTTCGCCAGATCGAGGCGCGTCGGCAGGCGGGGGATCATCCGATACTCTGGGGCGTTCCCGAAACGGATTATCTGAAGTTCTATATTTTCCAAGTGGTCTAAACCTTTTGGAAAGAATAAAAAACCAAGCAAAAAGAATAGGAGTGCCTTTATAATGAGCAATAATGAGAAAACCGCCGCTAAAGCTGCAAGCAAGCCCCTGCCGTGGTGGGCGATTGTTTTGGGGATACTCGTTCTGTTCACGATCGCGCTTGCCATCGCAACGAAGGGATTTTCCCACGCCAAGCCCGAGGAGGATAAGCCTATAGTGATCTTCACCGAGCCAGAGGTGCGTATCGCGGAGAAAACGCGCCAAGCCGAGTTTATAAAAAAATATTCGCTCGAGTCCTTCACTAAGGAGGCGGACGCGGTCGCTTGGATCCGCATCGGCCATTGGATCGGCGAGGAAAAGGATTCAGGCTAATCCATCATCTCATCCGAAGTACAGGATGAGATAAAGGGCGAACTTGGCGGCAAGGGAAGCATGATAACCGTCATACAGGACGGCACTTCCGAATGCACAGTTGAAAACTATCCCATCTTCACGGGAGGAAACGACCTGATCCTTTTCCTCAAAAAAGCCGAGGAAGGTATCCAGAACCGATCCGGCAGTGTCTACAGAATAGTCAGCGGAAGCCGCTCGGTGTTCTACACCACTCTGCTTTCAAAGGACAGCGACCGATTCGCCACCACGCTGAATGCGGAGTGGCTCACCAAGATGCCGAACAGCGTGCCGAATATCGGCGACGTCGATGAAATGTGGCGTACCGTGTTCTCGGCGCTCGCTGTCAACGATAAGCTTTGGAACACGCTCACGGTGGGTTCGAGGCTCGTTTATTCATACGACCTGATCAAGTACGTTATCAAGTCGTATCTATAATAATTGTTGATAATGAAATAGATATAAGCTATAATACCATTGCGGCATCTTTCGCGTATTCTTCCTAAGATATCTATATCGCCCTGTTCGTGTCCCTCGGCGAACTCTTCGGAAGGAATGCGGCGGTATTAAGAAGGGCAATTACGCAATACCGACAATAAAAACATCGGAGCCGAGGCAGGCAAAGCCGCTTCGATCCCGATTTTCGATTTACCTATCCGTTTATCAGCCGCGAAAGCTCATACATTATTATGGACGCCGCGGCGGAGGCGTTCAGGCTTTCTGCTCTTCCAAACATCTTAAGGCGGAAGAGCGTACAGATTTCGGCTGTTTCGTCCGAAACGCCGCTGCCCTCGTTGCCGATAACGAGCACACAGCCGCCGTTCAGCTCAGGGAGCGTTTCGCTGCCGCGAAGATGCCCGCAGATAAGCGTGTTTCCCTCGGCTCTGAGCTTCAAAAGCTCGGTTTTAAGCTCGCCCTCGTAAACGGGAATATGGTATGCGCTGCCCATCGCGGCGCGAAGCGCCTTGGGCGAAAACGGGTCGGTGCAGCCCTCGCCGAGCACTATGGCTTGAGCTCCCATCGCGTCAGCCGAACGCAGTATCGTGCCGAGATTGCCGGGATCCTGAAGCCTGTCGAGCGCCACTATCAGCGCGTTTTTGGGGTACGAAGGCGGGGGAGCAGTATCCGGTGTTTTCACGGCGGCGGCAACGCCCTGCGGGGTCTTCGTGTCAGATACCGCCTCAAGCACGCCCCTTGAAACGTTTATATACGGCACGCCAATCCCTTCAAGCCGCGCCTCGATATGCGCCGCGCCCTCTTCAACAAGCACCGTATCGGGCAAAACTCCCGAAATGAGCGCATCAAAAACGAGCCGTTCGCCCTCGATGAGGTGCAGACCGCTCTCGCGTCGGCTCCCGCGCTCCTTAAGCGCGCGCAGAAGCATGACGGTTTTGTTTTTCGTGCTTGTGATAAGCATTTGCTGTTTGGGGCTTAATCCGCAAGCGCCGTTTTTATCGCCCTTGCGAGCTGGTCGCCGCAGGAGGTATTCTTGAAGCCGCATTCAACGCCCAAAAGACGCTCAACGGCGAATTCGGCATCCGCGCCCTCAAGCAGCCTTCCGATGGATTTGAGGTTGCCGTTGCAGCCGCCGGTGTAAACGATGTTGTGCAGCTTGCCGTCCTCGATGTCGAAATCGATCACGGTGGAACATACGCCGCTGGTTCTGTAGGTGTAATGCATTCTGTTTCTCCTTTGCTTTGTGCGAAATGGGTTCGCTTCCAAAATGTTAATTATAGCAGATTTCTTTCGTTTTGGCAATATCGCACAGTGAAAAGGCTCTACTCCCATTATCGTAACGGATTCAGACAAGCGAGCTTCAGTTTGCCTGCAACAAGGTAGATCATAGAGGAGAAGCCCTCAAAGGTGCGATATCCTCTTGCTT
>JAFZJT010000235.1 GCA_017553815.1 Clostridia bacterium | reverse complement strand
TCGCTCGCCGCGCGCTATCATCCTTTGGATATCATGCTTGCATTGGCGCACGGGGAAATTCTCGCGCACGGCTGTTACCGACTCGCGAAGCTCATAGCTGCTGAGATACGGGCCGAAATACTTCGCGCCGTCCCGCTTAAACCGTCTGACTATCTCAACGCGCGGAAAATCCTGCCTAAGGTCTATGCGAATATATGGGAAATGCTTATCGTCCTTCAAAAGGATATTGTAATAAGGGCGATTCTGCTTGATGAGGTTGCACTCAAGATTCAGCGCCTCGGTCTCGTTTGTGACGATAACGAAATCGAAGTCGTCGATATTCGCAACCATCGCCCGTACCTTCTCGGGATGGTTTTTTTGCGAACGGAAATACCGGCGCACCCGGTTCTTCAGATTCACCGCCTTGCCGACGTAGATCAGCTCGCCCTTTGCGTCATACATCTTATAGACCCCGGGTTTTTCCGGGAGAAGCTTAAGTTTTTCCTCTATCCTATCGTTCATGCTCCCCTATTATAATATTTTTTTTATGAAAAGTGAACCATTTTCCGCCGGAATGCGTTATAATAGATGAAGAAGGGAGAGCGAGCGGCGCATCCGCCTCCTGCGATGAGCCGCCCGCGTGCCATTCGGAGAAAATACAGTCCTCGCAAAAAAACGCAGCAAAGGAGTTGTTTCTTATGAAGAATACAATCAAATTCATTTCCCTCTTACTCGCCGTGATCATGGCGGCGGCCGCATTCGTCGGCTGTGCAGGCAATAAGCCCGCAACCACCACGCCCGCGCCCGTATCCGACCCCACTCAGGCGCCGAGCGATACCGCAAACCCCGGCACAAGGACGCTCGGCATCCGCCCCGCAAACGGCTCCGGCGCACAGCCCGCTGGCGAGCTTGATAAAGCCTATATCGACGCCTCCAACGCCTTCGCCGCAACGCTTGTGAACGCGATGGGCGAGAACTGGACCGGCGTGGTTTCCCCGGTTTCCTTCGGAATGCTGCTTGAGATGCTCGCAAACGGCGCGAGCTCCGATGACAGCGTTGCGATCCTCAAGGCCATGCTCATCGAAATGGGTATGGAGGCTTCCAATGAGAACGCCGCCCGCCTCATCGCCGCGCTGATCGATTCCGCTTCCGACTCCAACACAGGCAAGAACGGCACCCCCTCCAAATTCAACATGAACAGCGCCATCCTCGTCAGTGAGGGCGACAGCTTCACCAAGGATTTTGAGACCGCCATCGCCGACCACTTCAGGGCCTCCATCGGCAGCATCGACTTCAGCGACACCGACAAGGCGCTTGAGACCATCAACGGCTGGGTCAGCGAAAACACCAACGGCCTCATTCCTAAGCTCTTCGATCAAATCCCCGGCGACACCGCTATGGCGCTCGTCAACTCCCTTTACTTTAACGCTTTCTGGAGAACTCCCTTCGTTACCTACAAGGGCGACCCCGACGCGAAGGGCGCCGAGGTGTTCATGTTCAACGGTATAAACGGCGAGCAACCCGCAAGCATGCTCGTTGCGACCTCCGAATATCCCTGCGGCGAGTTTGACGGCGATCAGGTCGTGCTCGTTCCCTATGCGGACGGCGCGTATTACATGGCCGTGATACTTCCCGCCGACGGAAAGACCGCAAGCGCGGCGTTTGCCGACACCGTTTCAAGGTTCTCCGAGTGCATGAGCGCACCCGCCTATATCGCGATGCCCGCCATCGAGCTCTCCACCAATTTCGACGCGATGCCCACGCTTGAAAAGCTCGGCCTCGGCTCGATCGTTAAGGGCGACACCCAGTTCCCGAACATCGTTGAAGGCGGCGGTATCCGCCTGACCCAATTCGTACACGCGGCGACCCTCACCGTTACCGAAAGCGGCACCGAGGCTTCCGCTGCGAGCGGCGCGACCGGCTCCAAGAGCGCGCCCATTGCCGCAGACCCCGTTTACAGGATAATCTGCAACCGTCCCTACGCTATGGCGATAGTTCATGCCGAGACCGGCGCGGTGCTCTTCGCTTCGACCGTGAACGAGCTTCCCGCAGCCGCAGCCGATATGCGATAAGCCAATAAGCTTTCCGTTCCTTGCGTCGCATGACGTCTTGACGCAAAGGGATTCAGCGGAGCCGCAAAAAGCGGCTCCATTTCGCTTTTGTTTCATTTTTGCCTTATTTTCATGCTGATTTCGGCAAGATTTCGATTGACTCCGCAATAAAAATAATGTAAACTGTTTTTAATAGGTATATATTGGCTTGAGTTGTGCTGCCGATCCCCAAGAAAACTCGGATCGCGCCGTCCATCGTTCAAGCTTTAAAATCAAATATCGGAGGAAAAACTTATGAAGAAAGCCCTGTCCCTGGTGCTCGCCGCACTCATGCTTTTCGCATTTGCGGCAGTTCCCAAGCCTGCTTTTGCTTCGACTGCAAAAGCAAGCAGCACGGATCACGCCGAATTCAGCCTCTCCGCTGCCCCCGCGCAGCTCAAGGTCGGTGAAACCGTGAACATCGAAGTATCCATTCACGGCACCTATGAGTTTTCCGCGCTCAGGCTCATGCTGGTTTTCGACAGCAGCATTTTTGAGTACAACTCCTACGAGTTGGGCGCGGTATCCATCGCCGCAGCAGCCTCCGGCGCATATATCAGCGCATCGCTTGCCGGCGCAGGCACGCACGTCAACTTCGGCATTGCCGCTCCCATTGTCGGCGTTTCCGCTGAGGGTGTGCTTTTCACCGCATCATTCACTGCAAAGGCCGACGCTCAGAACGGCTCGTATGCATTCACCCCTGTCATCTCAAAGCCCAACGATTTTGCGCACCTTCCGATGGGCGAAATGATCGCGGTTCCCATCAGCCACACCGAGACCGGCATCAGCGTTGTGATCATCGACGAGCTTTCCGTTGAGCTCACCGCGCCCACCGTAGTTCAGGCCGTTATCACCGACGGCAAGCCCGTTATCACCTGGAACGCAGTAGTCGGCGCAGCGGGCTACAAAATCTACCGCGCACCCAAGGGCGGCAGCTACTCCCTCATCGGAACCGCTGCAAACACCTCCTACACCGACAACGGCAGCCTCACCCCCGGCGCCAAGTATTACTACAAGGTCTGCGCCGTTGATGCGGCGGACAACAACGGTCCCCTCAGCGCCTATGTTTCCGTGACCGCTCCTAACACCGTGACCCTTACCGCGCCCACGGTCGTCAGCGCAGTCGTCACAAACGGCCGCCCGGTTGTTTCGTGGAACGCAGTGAACGGCGCAGCGGGCTACAATATCTACCGCGCGCCCAAGGGAGGCAGCTACAGCCTGATCGGCACCTCAACCAGCCTCTCCTACACCGACAACGGCAGCCTTACCCCCGGCACCAAGTATTACTACAAGGTCGCGGCAGTCAGCGCCAACGGCACCGTCGGTCCCATGAGCGGCTATGCTTCCGTTGTTGCTCCCGAAGCGCCCGTTTCCCTGCCCGCACCCTCGGGCATCAGCGCAGTCGTCACAAGCGGCATCCCCGTTGTTTCGTGGAACGCAGTGAACGGCGCAGCAAGCTACAATATCTACCGTGCTGCCAAGGGCGGCAGCTACAGCCTGATCGGCACCTCAACCAGCCTCTCCTTCACCGATGCTTCGAGCCTTTCCGCCGGCAGCTACTACTACAAGATCGCCGGAGTTGACAGCAGCGGCAACGAGGGCGAGCTGAGCGAATTTGTGCGCGTGATGCTCCTGTAACAGCCTTTGATAACGCGGTGCCATCGCCGTATGCATCCCGATATAACAGCCCCCGACAGGAGCGCTGATATTCGCCCCATTTGTTAAGCATGCTGTGCAATGCTGACAGATGGGGTGATTCTATGTGCCAATGGGTTCGGATATCGTAATGGCGGTTTTTTTGTTTTTCATCGCATATTGCAAAAGCATTTTTATTAATGTATAATTATAAATCAGCAAAACTTGGCGCGGCCGCATCGGCGCACGCGCATCGGAGGCTAAATGGCATACCCAAGAGAACTTATCAGAAATTTCTGCATCATCGCGCATATCGACCACGGCAAGTCCACCCTTGCGGACAGGCTTATGGAACGCACCGAGACCGTTTCAAGCCGCGACATGGCGGATCAGCTTCTTGACTCGATGGATATCGAGCGCGAGCGCGGAATAACCATAAAATCCGCCGCCGTCCAGATGTTTTACACGCATACCGACGGCAAAAAGTATATGCTCAACCTTATCGACACTCCCGGCCATGTTGACTTCACCTACGAGGTATCGAGGGCGCTTGCGGCCTGCGACGGCGCGGTGCTGATAGTTGACGCAACGCAGGGCATCGAAGCGCAGACGCTTGCAAACGTCTACCTCGCGGTCGATAACGGGCTTGAGATACTGCCCGTTATCAACAAGATCGACCTCCCGAGCGCCGATCCCGAGAACGCCATCCGCGAGATCGAGGACATCATCGGCCTTCCCGCGGAGGATGCGCCGCAGGTTTCGGCAAAGACCGGTCTCAACGTTGAGCAGGTGCTTGCGCGCATAGTATCGGACTTTCCCCCGCCCAAGGGCGAGACGGACACGCCGCTTCGCGCACTCATCTTCGACAGCTTTTACGACAACTACAAGGGCGCTTTGAGCTACGTTCGCATAATGGACGGCATCGTGCGCCCCGGCGACCGCATTCGCTTTATGCACACCGGAAACGAGTTCGACGTTACCGAGGTGGGCGTATTTTCCCCAAGCCTCAAGCCCGTTAAGGAGCTTTCCGCGGGCGAGGTCGGCTATATCTCGGCCTCCATCAAATCCGTTGCGGAAACGAAGGTCGGCGACACGATAACCCTTGCGGAGAACCCCGCCAAGGAGCCCCTGCACGGCTACAAGCAGGCCAGCCCGATGGTTTTCTGCGGCATCTACCCCGCGGACGGCGCGGAGTACGAAAACCTTCGCGACGCGCTCGAAAAGCTAATACTAAACGACGCTTCGATCAGCTACGAGCCCGAAACGAGCCAGGCGCTCGGCTACGGCTTCCGCTGCGGCTTCCTTGGGCTTCTTCATATGGAGATCGCGCAGGAGAGGCTCGAAAGAGAGTTTGACCTCGACCTCGTCACGACCGCGCCGAGCGTCATCTACCGCGTTATTCTGACCGACGGCAGTACCGTTATGAT
>JAFZJT010000234.1 GCA_017553815.1 Clostridia bacterium | reverse complement strand
GTGAAGGGATTTGAACCCTTGGCCCCATGCTCCCAAAGCACGTACGCTACCGAACTGCGCCACACCCCGTGAAGCGCCGCAATTTGCGACGCCAACTATTATACCCCGAACAGAGCCGCTTGTCAATATGTGTTTAGAGCAAAAATCGTATATTAATAATTACTAATTGGAAGTTGCAGACGCTTGAGGACGGGGGGGCGGGGGAGAGCAAAAGTTTCGCGTTCTGCCGCCGATAAATTATCGCATAGATTCGGCACTTTTGCTTGAAACACGCGTGTCAATCGCGTATAATCTATCGGTATCACGGGCGAGCACGAAGAATAGGAAACGAGGAAAATGAAAGAATGAGATCAATATACAAAGCTATCGCTGCGGCCTTGCTGATCGTCGCCTTAGCCGCTGCAGTCATCCAGATACCGAACACAAAGAATAACTCACATCTTATTGACGGTGAGCAGCTTCAGCATATACTCGAATCCGCCGAATACCCAACGGACGCAGCTGAAACCGCCGTTTTGAGCGCAGCTTCCATAGTTGGCAAGGTGCATTATTTCTGGGGCGGCAAGAGCTTCTGCATGGGGCATGATCCCGAATGGGACACCCCAAAAACCGTTACGAGCACGGGGCATTCTACTACCGGCACGGTTCGTCCATACGGGCTCGACTGTTCTGGCCTTGTAACCTGGGCATACATTCAGGCGGGGTGTTTAATGGACGATATCGGCAACGGCACATGGAATCAGTGGGTCAAGTCCGATGAGATAGATAAGGCTGAGCTTCGTCCCGGCGATCTCGGCTTTCAAAACAAATACCCCGGAAGCTCTTGGAATCACGTAGGCATTTTTATCGGCTGTTACGATGAGCAGCCCGTGTTCATCCATTGCATACCGAGCTATGACAACGTGGTCGTGACGAGCGGCGACGGTATGTTCAACTACTTCAGGCGACCCCTGCTTGGCGACGCCGATTGACGGAATCGTTCGCATAATATCCGCGGACTCAATTCGCTTCGTGTGGACGCATTCTCATATTGATAAAAAGCTCAAAGGCTCTTTTCGCGCCGAATCTCGCTGAAAATTTTCGAAAAACAGCTTCGGGCATTTCTTCACCGTCCGAGTCAGCAAGACACAGGGCAATATATCATAATTCTTCCGCTTTTTCAGGCAGATTTAACCAATTTAATATTTACATGCCATATAACTTATGGTATATTGTATTCGTGCACTTTTGCACAAATACAGGGCGAGAGCCCGGAAAGAGAACGGAGAATAGTATGAAGAAACTCCTAAGCGTTCTGCTTGCACTTCTCATGGTATTGGCCGTAATGCCCGCCAACCTCGCAAAAACGGTGGACATTATCAACGAAGAGCCCGTCAATGCCGAAGCGATCAGAACAAACGACAGCACCTCCGCTGTTGACCTCGCAGAGATCGTTACCGTTATGGTACGTCTCAAAGACGCCCCCATTGCCGCAAGAATGGACGATGTCCGTTCCGAGAAGGCACAAGACCTCGCAAAGCAGCTTCAGTTGAAGCAGCAGGCCGTCCTCGAGAAGATCTCGAAGATGACCGATTCCTCCCAAAAGCTGAAGCCGAGCTTCAGCTACACGACCCTCTATAACGGCTTCGCGATCGACGTTCCCATGGGACTCATCTCGAAGATCAACGAACTCCCCGAGGTAGAGCGCGCCTATATCGCTCCCGAGTTCAGCGCACCCCAGCCCGTTGAGACCGAGCCGGACAGGCTCTCCACTTCCGTCGGTTATATCAATGCCGATGACGCATGGGCAGCGGGCTACTCCGGCAAGGGCACCACTATCGCGATCGTTGACTCCGGCGCGGTTGTCGCTCATAATGCGTTCAGGACCGCTCCAGAGGATCAGAAGCTCACCTCCGACTCCATCACCACCATCCTCCGCAACAACAATATGCAGGCTGAGAGGCTGTACAGCGGCACTCTTTCCGCGAACTCCGTCTACTACAGCGGCAAGATCCCCTTCAAGTTTGACTATGCGGGCAAGGATACCGACGTTTCGCATTGGGACTGCGGCACCGACCACGGCTCCCACGTTGCGGGTATCGCGGGCGGCAGCTATGCCGGTTCCGCTAACACCGGCGTTGCGAAGGACGCGCAGCTCGTTATCATGAAGGTGTTCGGCAACAACGGCGGCGCGGCCTGGAGCACCATCCTTGCGGCGCTTGAGGATTGCGTTTACCTCGGCGTTGACGCGGTCAACTTGAGCCTCGGCTCCGCCTGCGGCTACACCTCCGAGGATCCCTATACCGACCAGATTTACGGCATGCTGACTGACCACGGCATCAATATCGCCGCCGCTGTCGGCAACGACGGTTCCTCCAACGGAACGCAGTACTACGGCTCCAGCTACAGCTCCTACGCGCTTGCGATGAACCCAGATAACGGCATCGCGGGAACGCCCTCCACCTACACCGAGTGTCTCAGCGTTGCCTGCTCCCAGAGGAACGCTTCCGATATGGTGTATTTCTCCTGCCACGGCCCTACCCCAGACCTCAAGCTCAAGCCCGAGATAGCCGCGCCCGGCTACAACATTAACTCCGTAAGGGACGTGAACCTCTCCGGCGCAACCACGACCTACGGTCAGATGTCCGGCACCTCGATGAGCTCCCCGCATATCGCTGGCGCCATGTCCATACTCACCAACTACGTCAACGAGGTTTGGCCGGAGCTCACCGGCAGAGCCAAATCCGATATGGTCAACCGTCTTCTGATGAGCACCGCAAACCCCATCGCCGGCACCAGTCCGCGTGCGCAGGGTGCGGGCATCGTGGATGTTCAGAAGGCCATCACCTCCAACGCCTATATCACCGTTGACGGTTGCAGCCGTCCCAAGCTTGAGCTTGGCGACGACCCCGATAAGATCGGCGTTTACACGCTTTCGTTCAATATCGTGAACTATGGCGACACCTCCCTGAGCTACACCGCAAGACCCACCGTCCTCACCGAGAACGCGACTGCCATCACGATGAATGGACAGAACACCTATAGGTTCTCCAATTCCTACAGGAACATTACTTCCAACTGCACCATAACCGGAAGCACCAATATCACCGTTCCCGCCCATAGCACCCGCACCGTCACTCTGACCGTTCGCCTCAGCGAAAGCATCAAGAACACCCTTGATACTCAGTTCGCAAACGGCATCTATATCGACGGCTTCGTAGTGCTCGACGGCAACGTTGACCTCACCATCCCGTTCCTCGCCTTCTACGGCAACTGGAACCGCGCTTCCGTTTTCGACCGTTATTCCTACATCGATCAAATTAACGGCGAGAACCACTTCAACATCCACACCTATCAGACCCAGATCGGCGCCATGCGCAATACTTCTTCCTATATGCTCTTCGGCGTCAATCCCTATATCACCACGAACGATTGGTTCGCGGATCGTTGCACACTCTCCCCCAACGGCGATAAGTACTACGATCAGATAGACAGGATAGTTTACGACCTCATCCGTAACTCCGGCGAGGGCGGCATTAAGATTTACAATGAGAATAACCCCTCGACGGTGTATGAGGATATAGACATTTCCTATATGCCCAAGGCGTGGAGCTATCCCAACGGCAACCCCAATGCCCAGTTCTACCACACTTCCGACGAGCTTATTCGCAACAACCTCTTCACCTCATGGGCTCCAAGGAACCTTGCGGAGAACACGCATATCGTATTCAAGCTCTATCATTATCTCGATCATCCCGGCTTCACTCCCGATCAGAACGAGTGCAGCGAGATCGTGCTCCCGATGACGATCGACACGACCGCTCCCCAGATCACCGCATCGAATCTTTCCGGCGGCACTCTTCGAGTGAGCGTAAGGGACAACCACTATGCGGCTTGGATCGGCGTTTACTCCAATGCGTCCTGCACCAACCTCATCGCGGAAAGAGCCATCACCGAGTATGAGAGGGGAAAGACCACCGATCTGACCATCAACGTAGGCAACTACAACACCGTTTACGTCAAGGTCGGCGACTACGGTCACAACACCTCCGGTGTTACCACGATCAACGCCTCTGTTGCTCCCACGGCAACTCCGGTCGCGCCCACCGCGACTCCGAGACCGACCAACACGCCTACCCCCGCGCCAAACACTCCGACTCCGGCGCCCGGCGGCACCTCCTACGTTGAGGTAAGCTCGCCCGCAGTAGGCGATAAGGTGGTCGTAGTGCTCAACGGCTATGCAGTCGGCAACACCGTCTACTCCAACAACCACTATCTGACCGCGAAGGCAGTCACCGTCAACGCGAACGGCACTCTGACCATACCCGCATCTGTCACCGCGAACGACATCCTCTGGACCGTCGGCGGCAGCGCGAGCGCGGGTTGGACTTTCAGAAACGTTGGCAACAGCAAGTATATGGGTCTTGATTCGAGCGAATACCTCGCTCCGACCAACACCTCGGTCGCATGGAAGTATGTAAGCGGCGATCTGAACAACCAGATCGACTCCGCTGGCTACTACTATCTGACCATCAGCTCTGCAAAGACCTACTTCACCACCGCCAAGAGCACGAACGGCGGCGTCAAGCTCTACAAGCTCGTTGAGGGCGGCTCGAACACGAATCCGACCGCGACTCCGAGGCCGACCAACACGCCGACCCCTGCTCCCGTGACCCCCACGCCCGCTCCCACCGCCACTCCGGCACCAGGTGGCGCGTCCTACGTTGAGGTAAGTGCTCCCGTTTGGGGTGCGAAGCATATCGTTGTCATCAACGGCTATGCCGTAGGCAACACCATCTATTCCAACGACCACTACCTGACTGCGAAGGCAGTCACCGTCAACGCGAACGGCACTCTGACCATCCCCTCGAGCGTGAATGTAAACGACATCCTCTGGACCGTCGGCGGCAGCGCGAGCGCGGGTTGGACTTTCAGAAACGTTGGCAACAGCAAGTACATGGGTCTTGATTCGAGCGAATACCTCGCTCCGACCAACAACTCGGTCGCTTGGAAGTATGAGAACGGAAATCTGAACAATCAGATCGACTCCGCAGGTTACTACTACCTCGCGCTCAGCTCCTCCAATACCTACTTCACCACCAGTAAGAGCGGCAGCGGCAGCGTCAAGATCTATAGGCTCGTTGAAAACGGCGCTTCGGCTATCGAGACCTTCGATATCCCCGCCTTCGTCAAGCCCTCATCCGGCATTCTGTTTTAAGCGTTCATCCGCTCAAAAACGAAGCCTTGAGTTCTTCTTGATCGAAGGATAGGGCTATCCGAAAATGAAATGCACCCCACTTATCGGCAGTCTAATGCGGGCAAGTGGGGTGATTTTTATGTCAGAATAGGGGAGCGGCGGCGGAGCAAGCGAAGGATGATTCCGCGATGATACGCAGCTATACACACGAATCATTATTGGATGACACATCATTTCCGATAAGACGAATAATCGTTGTATGTGTAAAAATCGCAGGTTTGGTGTTTGAAATCATCACAATAATCAGTGAATTTTCTTGACCGCTGTACTCGCTCTTTTTCATCTTCGGTATAAAACCAAAGATCTCTCTTTTCTGAAATCGAAACGTCTTTTGTGCAGAACACTTCGTTAGGTGCATTTCCGACAGGACACATGTTTCCGTAACGACACGCAAGGCAGGATACGATAAATACGTTTTTCGGCAGTTGTTTTTGGAGATCGCCAAAAGCGTCTGTCCAAGGATACATGTCACCGACAGCAACTATTTCTTTGCCTTGATAATTTGTTCTAATGGTCATTATCGATGCTTCGTCAGTGTCTTCATTGTCAAGGGTTATATCAAGATCAAGCGTTTTGATCCCGTTTTCTGTTTGAATATGGATTTGTTCTTTGCTCATTGTATCACCTCGAATAAAGTATACTTGAAAAGCATTTATTATTCAATAGTGAAGATTGCGCCTATGTATCGCAGAGCTTTAGCTCGGTGCAGGCGCGCCGATCCTCTCTATGAACATGCTCCGGCTCTATCCGGTAAATCAGTATTCTGATAGTTTACCTAACCGAAATTGCATTCGACAACCATCAAATCAACCGACAAAACATTGCCGTGTTTTTCAAGAATTATATAAGAGATTTGAGTCTGAATATACTTTATTGATTTGACATTTTATTATTTAATTGTGTGGACGTTGCTGTATTTGAATATATATATTGCCAAATATGTAAACTTATAATAAAAATATATATGGGTTATTGGCGTTTTCACGCTTGACACTAATTGTATACGATGTTAGAATTAAACTGTGGAGGTGTATTGCCTTGTCAGATATAGAGTATTTGTCTGTAAAGTCCGTGCTCCGTCCGCAAATGAATCGTGTATTAAGTTTTTGAGGTGTTGCTTATAAGAACAGAAAAGAATGCTATCAGTTTCAACGCGGCTTTTGCATCGGCGTGAGCGCCGATATCCGAACGGTTTCCGAATGATCGTGTAAAAGTCGATTTCCCGATAATGCCGAAAAGGCTTTCGACCAAGGTCTCTTGGCATTAGGCACACTCGCGGAAAGATGCGCTTAGCTATCCGCTCTTTTCCGAGCTCTTGAACCTCGCCCGCATGCTGTGTGATTCGCAATGTATGCACCTCGCTCAGCCCGATCAAAGGCAAGTATGCATTCATCGCGGCGGATAATGCGGAACCAAACCTCGCATGTATGCCTGCAGCGGCAGCATTCAAAAACGAATGCGGTGAGCCGCCGTGAGCAGCCGAAAAACAAAAGCTGATAGGCATCGGCGGATCTGCCACCTTGAGGCAGCCGAGCTTTTCGATGCCAAGAGAACGAGAGAATACCTCGCCGCAAATGTGGATTAATTGTCCGCAAATGCGTTGCACGACAGCACATCAATTCGCTTTTTATTGTACCGATTTGTATAATAAAATTAAGAAATGTGCAGTGCTTCAAACCCTCTCGACCTAATGCGTGGATCAGCGCGTGAAGAATAAAATATCAATGGAGGTCGTTTATATGAAAAAGGCTTTATCACTCTTTTTGGCGATCTTGACAGTTGCAACCTTGGCGCTCGGCTTTTCACCGGCCGCATTTGCAATGAAAGATCAATCTGTTGCCGGGATTGTGAATACCGACACGTTTGCAGAATCAGGAGGTTTTGCAGCGAACGGCGATCCGACCGGCAGGAATATTTCCACATTAAGTACAAATAACGTTGTCAATAATACCATTACCGAAAATACCGCCACATCCTCTCAGGTTTCTACTCCGAGCGATGTGATTTCAGCTCCCTCTGTCAGCATAACACTTCTCAGCACCGGAAAGCCCAAGCTCACTTGGAACGCTGTAAGCGGCGCTGCGAGCTACCAGGTCAAGCGCGCAATGGGGAGCGGCGACTTCAACATCATTGCGACCGTTACAGGAACTTCCTATATCGACAGTGCTGCGCTTACCGCAGGTCAGACTTACAGCTATACTGTTTGCGCTGTGGATTCCAACGGCACCGTCGGTGCTTGCAGTGCGCCTGTAAGCATAACGATCCCCGGCGGAAACACTACACCGACCCCCGCGCCCACTCCCGCAGGTCCGCTTCCCGCGCCCGTGAACGTAAGCGTGAGCATGGTGAACGGCAAGCCCGTCGTTACCTGGAACTCTGTCAGCGGTGCGGCTAACTATCAGATCCATCGCGCCATTAAGTCCGGCAGCTATGCTCTTGCAGGTACCGTGAGCGGAACCACCTTTACCGACAACGACACACTTACCGTTGGCAAGACCTATTACTACAAGGTTCGTGCGTGCGACAGCAGCGGCACTGTCGGAGCGTTCAGCACCTACGTGGTCATTACCATTCCCGCGGCGAGTCCGACGCCCACTCCTGCTCCCACTCCCGCAGGTCCGCTTCCCGCGCCCGTGAACGTAAGCGTGAGCATGGTGAACGGCAAGCCCGTCGTCACCTGGAGCGCTGTCAGCGGTGCGGCTAACTATCAG
>JAFZJT010000233.1 GCA_017553815.1 Clostridia bacterium | reverse complement strand
TGTATCATATCGGCAAGTGCTGCGCTCCGTGTACGGGCAAGGTGACGCGCGAGGAGTACCATGAGCTTATCGGCGAGATTGTCGCGCTGTTTTCTGGAAACGGCAGATCATACATAAAAAAGCTGACCGAGCAGATGCTCGAGGAATCCGAAAAGCTGAATTTCGAGCGCGCCGCGCAGCTTCGCGACAGGATCAAGGCGATAAAGGGGATCTCCGAAAAGCAGAGCGCGTCGCTTGCGAGCGATTCGAGCTACGACGTTTTCGCGCTTGCGCGGGATGAACTCGGAACGCTTGCCTACGGTCTGTTCGTCCGAAACGGCAGCGTCGTGAGCGCGGAGAGTTTCAAGATCGACTCGTCGGACGAGCCTTTCTCCGAGGTGATCGCGCAGTTCCTCGTTCAGTTCTATCTCGATGCTGGCGAGCTTCCGAGGGAGATAATCGTTATGGATGAGCCCGACGAAGCCGAGGCGATAGAGGTGCTTTTGTCGGAGCAGTCGGGGCATGCCGTCCATATCCGCGTTCCCAAGCGCGGCGAAAAGCTCAAGCAGTGTGAGCTTGCGAGGCTGAACGCAGCCCAAACGCTTGAAAGAAGCAGCGAGCTCATCCACCGCGAGTGGGAGAAGGGCGAGGGCGCACTCAACGCGCTTTGCGTTGCAATAGGGCTTGAAGAGGGCGCACACAGGATGGAGTGCTTCGATAATTCGCACACGCAGGGGCGCGACACCGTCGGATCGATGGTCGTCTTCATCGACGGCAAGGCGGATAAAACGCTGTATCGAAGGTTCAGGACAAAGCTCGATACGGCGGGGGACGACTACCTCGCCATGCGCGAGCATCTGACGAGGCGGTTTGAAAGGACGCTCGCGGGCGATGAAAAATTCGCAGCTCTGCCCGATCTTCTGATCGTGGACGGCGGTCGGGGTCAGCTCAACGTGGCGCTCGAGGTGCTCGACTCTTTCGGGCTTTCGCATATCCCCGCGATAGGGCTTGCCGAGCGCAACGAGGAGATAATCCTGTCGGATAAAGCCGAGCCGCTCGTGCTCAAAAAGAGCGACCCCGCGCTCAGGCTTCTTCAAAGGATACGCGACGAGGCGCATAGATTCGCGATAACCTACCATAGGAGCATCCGCGCGAAGAGCTCGCTGTATTCGCGGCTCGATGAGATAAAGGGCGTTGGCGACAGGCGCAAGCGCGCTCTATACGAAAGGTTTCTGACGATAGACGCGATAAGCGCCGCGAGCGTGGATGAGCTCAAGGCCGTTGCGGGGATGGACAGCCGTGCGGCGAAGAGCGTTTATGCGTTCTTCCACGGCAAAAACGGCGAAACGGCGGAAACAGGTGCTTTAAACAAAGAGGAATAAAACTATGACCGAAAACAAAAGCAAAATAAAACTGCTTGCGCTCGATATAGACGATACGCTCGTCCACCATGCGGGCAAGGTCTCCGAAAGGAACCTTAGGGCGATAGCGGCCGCGCGCGAGGCGGGCGTTTACGTTACACTCGCAACGGGGCGCGGCTATTTCGGCGCATCCCGCGTCGTGAAGGAGCTTGGGCTCGACACCTATATCGTAAACTACGGCGGCGCGATGATAAACGACGCGAAAACGGGCAACGTCGTGTTCACGACCGAGCTTGAAAACCATCTCGTTCAGGAGATAATGGCGATGGCGGATGAAATGGGTCTGCATTCGCATCTCTACCAGGGCGACGGCGTGGTCTGTTCAAAGCCGCATCCCTACGTCAATAAATACGTTTCCCTGCTCGATTTGCCGTTTGTTGTCGACCCCGAGCTCAAAAATAAGGTTTGGCGCGACGTTCCGAAGGTGCGGATAATAACCGAGCCCGAGCGCGTTTCGCAGCTGCTTCCGATATTTGAAAAGCATTTTGAGGGGCGCGTCTGCGTTTCGGCGTCGAGCCCCGGCTTCATCGAGTTCAACCGGCTCGGCGCGAACAAGGGCTCCGCCGTCGCGTGGATAGCCGAAAAGCTCGGCATTGAAAAAAGCGAGGTCGCCGCGATAGGCGACAATACGCTCGATTACGAGATGATAGAGTACGCGGGCGTCGGCGCGGTCGTTGAAAACGGAAATGAGCTTCTTAAAAAGATCGCGGACGTTATCGTGCCGCCCTGCACCGAGGACGGCGTTGCGCACTTCATAGAGAACTTCATCCTAAACCGAAACACAGGAAGCGACGAAAACAAATGATGAATGAAAAGTACGCATTAGGCTTCGATATTGGCGGCACGAATATCGCCTGCGGGCTTGTGGATGGCGATAACGGCATCATTGAAAAACGGAGCTGCGCCTTCAGGCCTCTCGGCGAGGACGGTATAGCGGGATTGATGCTCGAAACGGCGCGGGAGATTGCACGAAAGAGCGGCGTTCCCCTCGAAAGCATCGGCGCGCTCGGCGTATGCATCCCGGGAAGCGTGGACGTTAAGAACGGGGTAGTGATCGATGCATACAACCTCGAGCTGCACGATTCGCGTTTTCGTGATGTTGTCGAAAAACGCTTCGGCATAAAAACGGCGCTTTTAAACGATGCGGACGCGGCGGCGCTCGCGGAAGCAAGGCTCGGTGCGCTCAAGGGCACAGCAAGCTCCATGCTCATCACCATCGGAACGGGCATAGGCGTCGGCATCATCCTCGGCGGGAAGCTCTTTCACGGCGGGCGCGGCATGGGCGTTGAAGCGGGCCATGCGGTCATGGATCAGCGCGGCGAGGGATGCACCTGCGGCAGAACGGGCTGTATCGAGGCGCTCTGCTCGGCAACCTGGCTCGCTAAGCGCGTACACTCGGTGCTCGGTCCCGCTTCAAGCGTGAAAACGCTCGTGGATATGGCGAAAAAGGGCAACGCTCTCTGCAAAAGGATTTGGGATGAATACGCCGAAAATCTCGGCAACGCGCTCGCTTCCTACATAAATATTCTCGACCCCGAGGTCATAGCGCTCGGCGGCGGCGTTTCGGGTGCGGGCGAATTCCTTATCGATTCGATTCGCCCTCATGTGGACGCGGGCTCCTTCTTCAGAGAGCCAACGCCGATCGTGCTTGCCAAGATGGGCAACGATGCGGGGCTTGTCGGCGCCTGCATCTACGCAAACGAAGATAAATAGAATAAATCAAAGAAAACGGAGGATAAAACCATGTCAATAATGTGTGCGGTCTTTGTTCCGGACGGAATAGTGATGGCGGCGGACAGTCGTCAAACGGTGGGTATAACGCAGGTGGCGCGACCAGCGCCGAGTGCGCAGTCGGGCGAACCCACGGTGCTCAACCGAATGAACGCGCCGAATCAGCCCCCGGTGCAGATGCTCGCCCAGAGCGACAACGCGCAGAAGATAATGCTTCTTTCAAAGGTCAAGGTCGGTATATCCGCCTGCGGCATCGGCATCTTGAAGGGCAAGACCGTTTCAGACTTCATTCGCTCGTTCGAGATAGAGAGCGTGCGCGTCGGCGACACCGTGACGGACGTTGCAAATAAGCTCCAAGCCTACGCGATGGAGTTCTTCCCGCAGGTCAATTTCTTCGTCTGCGGCTACGAGGAGGAGGAACCCTTCGTGTACAGCGTCAATAAGGAGATAAAGCGCAGCAACATCGAAAACGGCAAGCTGCGCTATGCCTCCGTTTGGTCGGGCGAGCAGGCGGCAATCACCAAGCTTCTGAACGGCAACCCGCCGATGCTCGTAAATCACGTTCTTATGCCGCTAAAGGACGCGGTGGATTTTGCGGAATTCCTGATCGATCTGACCATAAAATCCCAGCGCTTCGAGATGAAGATGGCGACCTGCGGCGGCGATATCGACCTGCTTGTTCTCACCAAGGACGAGAGCTTCTGGTACAGGCATAAGATATTCAAGCCAGGAAGATAAACGCAGAAAAACCTATCATCAATAAAGCCCTTCATGCGTAAGCTTTTGCATGAGGACTTTTTCTTTTAGTAAAAAACAGGGGGTATCGGGCGGCGCGAAAAGGCGCGTTTTGATACTCGCTTCATCCAATCTCGCGCTCCAGCTTCTCGGCTTTGTGTACCGAATGATGCTCTCGCGCCTTGCGGGGAGCGAGGCTTTGGGGCTTCAATCGCTCGTTATGCAGATCTATTCCATAACCGTTTCCGTATGCATCTCGGGCTTGAACGTGGCGGTGATGACGCTTGCGGCGCGATTCGGCGGGGACGGCGGAAAGCTACGCGCGCTTACCCGCTCCGCGCTGTTGCTTTTCGCGCTTCTGTTCGCGTTCGCCGCGCTGCCGATATTCGCATTTCGCGCGGGGATCGCCGAAAGCCTTATCGGCGATGCGGAGGCGCAAACTGCCATCGTGCTTGTGCTCCTATGCATCCTTCTGACGGGCATTGAAAACGTGCTGAAATCCGTCCACCTCGGAAGCGGGCTCGTCAAGCGCCCCGCTGTATCGGAGCTAATTGAGCAGAGCATCCGCTATATCTGTGTGTTTCTGCTTTTAAAAACCGTTTCAAACGGCACGGATCACGGCGTTGCCGCGCTTATCATGCTCGGTATGCTCGCAAGCGAATTCTTCAGCGTGAGTTTTCTCGGAATATCGTTCAAAAAAAGCTTCCCGATAAATAGAAAAAGCGCCGTGCAGCGCGAAAAAAAGGACGGGGCGCAGGGAAGCAAAACCGTCACGGAGCTAATAAAGATCCTCGTTCCGGCGGGTTTGACGAGCGTTGCGGGAACGGTCTTTGCTTCCGCCGCTTCGCTGATGCTCCCAGGTCGGCTGATGCTCGCGGGCTATACCCGCGCTCAGGCGCTCTCCGCGATAGGCGTTCTCGGCACCGTCGCCGTGCCGCTCGTGTTCCTACCGATGGCGTTCGCCGGCGCCGTGTCGACCGTTGCGCTTCCGTCGGTCTCCTCGGCGTATTCAAGGGGGGATATCGCGCTCGTAAGGGCGATAGCGAAAAGGAGCATCGGTGCTTCTGCGCTCGCGTTTCTTTTTTTCAACGTTCCTCTTCTGCCCCTCTTCGGAAGGCTCGCGGGCGCGCTTTTCGGAAGCGTTCCAACGGGGCTTTGCTTCCTGCTTTTGAGCCTCAAGGCGGGCGTGATCTATATGCAGATATCGGCTTCGGCGGTGCTGAACGGAATGATGAAGCAAAAAAGCGTGCTTTTGCTTGCGATATTCGGCGAGGTGAGCCAGCTTCTTCTTATCCACAGCCTCGCCGCACTGCCGCAGCTTCATATCTACGGCTATCTTATCTCGATGGCGGCGGGGGAGGGCGCAAGGCTGCTGCTTTCGCTAACGGTTCTGCACCGTTTCTTGAAAAATGATTCAAGACACAAGCTTTTACCGCAAAAAACGGGATAAGGCCTCAAGGCGCGCTGTCGATATTTGGAG
>JAFZJT010000232.1 GCA_017553815.1 Clostridia bacterium | reverse complement strand
TTCGCGTAAACAGACGCGAAGATCCCGCTCAATGCGGGATCGAAAACCCGCTCAAAACCGAATAGCTGCGGGTATAGTGTAATGGTAACACATTAGCCTTCCAAGCTGAGATAGAGGGTTCGAGTCCCTTTACCCGCTCCATAGCGAGTATTGACAACGGATTTCAGTCAATACTCGCTTTTCTTTTACCTTAAATCAGTTATTCACCCGCTGCGTGCGGGACGTATTCGACGGCAACGCCCTGCCTTGTATTCTGCTTGAAATTGCTTTCGACGTAGTTTTCTTCGAGATCGATATAACCGGCGAAACGGTAGTGGATCACGATCCGCTGGGTGCGATTTTTGCCTTTGCCTTCGACTTCGGAGACCTCGATGTGATCGATCAGCTCTTTCAAGAGAGGCGCTGTCAGCGTATCCATTTCCATGAATCGGCGTACCGCACGGATGAAGTATTCATTGTTTTTCTCCGCTGTTCGCATACCAGCGAGCTTCCGCTCAAGCTCTTCGATCTTCGCCTTCAGTTCTACCCGTTCGACCTCGTATTTCAGCGACATATGCGAATACCATTCGTCGGTCACACGGTTAAGTATAGAAGCGACAGTGCAGGGCTTCCAGTAATACGGATTCTCCTGCCACTTGCGACCGTTTCTATTATCTCCCCTCGCCTTCCAGTAATAGGTGCAGTTGACCACTTTCCTCTCCTGAAGGATCCGGGCGATCGTCTCGCTGCCCTTTCCTTCGAGAGACATCTTGAATATCTCCCTGACTACCGCGGCCGCCTCCGGCTCAACGATCCAACGCTTTGGATTGGCTGGATCCTTGACATACCCATAGGGTGGAGGGCCCAAAGGTTCTCCGGCGTTGCCCCTGATCCTGTGTGCGGATCGCACTTTGCGGCTGATATCGCGGGCATACATCTCGTTCATGATATTCTTGAACGGTGCCAGCTCGTTTTCGCCATCCTCGCTGTCAACGCCGTCGTTGATCGCGATGAACCTGACGCCGAGATCGGGCAATACCGATTCGGTGTACTTGCCGACGCCGAGATAGTCCCTTCCGAACCTAGACATATCCTTCACGATGATGGTCGTGATATAGCCCATCTCGGCATCCTCCATCATCTGCTTGAAGCCCGGGCGGTTGAAGTTCGTACCCGTGTAGCCGTCGTCAACGTAATACCTCGTGTTGACGAAACCGTTTTCCTTCGCATACTTTGAAAGCATGCGCTTCTGATTGGCGACCGAATTGCTGTCGCCGTCCGCGCCGTCGTCGCGCGAAAGCCTGCAATACAGCGCCGTTATGCCTTGCTCCGATGCCTTTTTCAATTTGCATCCTCCTCTCTGTTTTCGGAGCACGCATATCCCATTGGGCTCATACTAACATCATTTTCAGCAGACGGCAATTCTGCGAAACCGTTTTTGAAGCTGTGAGTCATGCGGTCGCGGAGGGTTGAAGGAAGCTTAGTCCCGGCAATAGGCATGAAACGGGTTTCCACGACAAACGTAACGTCGTGCACCTTGTACGAATGCACGCCACTGCCAAGAGGATGAACCGACCTTGTTTTCTTCATTACCGCACCTCCTCGTGTTTACGCTTGAGATAATCCGAATAGTGTTCGCATGCCTTACGGATAAACGCCTTCATTTCCGACGGAGTGCCGTTCGGAACGTAACCGCGAAGCTCATCGGTGGAGATACTGACCTTTTCCTTCTGATTGGGCTTTTCCTCCGCCATGATCTTATCGATCATTTCTTCGCTGATAGAACCGTCGTTCACCGCTTTATGCATACGGCAGGCCTGGGCATATGATGGCGTGCAATCGTTGAGGTCAATCGCGATCATGAGCGCCGCCTGCAGATCGCTGTCAAGGAATGACAGCTCCACACCGACGGAGAACGCGATACGCCCGTCATCCACCATATCAAGCAAAGCAGGGATAAGGTGAGTCAGGCGGATGTAACGCTGCACCTGCCGCCCGCTGTCGGTGTCCGAGACCAAATCCGCACTTTCTGGATTGCGTCCGTTTAACTTCCCGACAAGTTGGCGGGAAGTTAAATCCGTTCTCTTACCTTGCCGTGATAAAGCATCAAGCTTCCCGTTCCTGTTCCCATATGAATAACCTTATAGGTGT
>JAFZJT010000231.1 GCA_017553815.1 Clostridia bacterium | reverse complement strand
CGCATTTGCAATTGTATTTTGTTTCCCATAGCGACCAAGAATCATCACATTTTGTGCATCTAACGATTTCAGTCTTCAGATCAATCTCCAAAAGGCCTCTGCATCCGGGTTTATCATGGTATGCATTCGGAGAATCCTCTCCGCATTTGGGGCAAAGCGGAAACGGCATTGGTATCATCATTTTCTTTTGTTCTCCCTTAACTTTCTTCTTATTTCAGCTTCTTTTTTTGCTGCCTCTTGGCCTTCCCTAAAGCCGGATTTAATTGAGATACCTATGTCCCTCCAGAACTCTTCAAATGACTTCAGCTTATAGCCTATTCGTGCAAAATAAGTTCTCAGGACAGAATAAAGCCACTCCTTAAATGATTTTTCTGACAATTCAATGCGCTTACTTTTCGCGGCCTGCGTGGCCATCATCTCATCAAAAACTCTCTTGATTTCATCATCCGATGCATAATTACACGCACCACCCATACTATTTTCTCCTCATCTGTTCAATTATTGTGCGAAGCTGAGGATCAATTTGATCTAATGGATCGACAGTATCAATTACATCGCCCAAAAGAAACCGGCCGTCCGAAGGCATCGCCTCAATCATTCCGCACACAAGCTGCTCTAACCGATAGCTCCTTTTTGCAGAGTAAGTAACGATCTCCCCCTTCCATGAAGGAATAATCTGTTGAATTTTCTCAAGTATATACTTTTCGTTTTCTTCAATATTCTCTTGCTGTTTTTGGCTTGGAATATTCAGCCTTGTATTCCAATCAGCTTCACCCGGATTAGTACAGTCGGCTTTGTTGATTGCAAACATAAACTTTTTAACTATATCATCCCCCAAGGCTTTTGTTAGTTTCATGATGCCTTCTTGCATTGGGGTCATTGCCCTATAACCTGCTTGAAACACCCAAACCGCAACATCAACATACGGAAGCACCCTAATGTAAGTCTCCAAATGCTTTTGATCAGCAAAAATATCCTCTCCCAGCCCCGGCATATCGTATATGATTACGCTGCCTTTTGAGCCTGTGTACTCTGAAACATCGCCAACAATCGGTTTCTCCACCTTAGTTGTTGCCCTAACATCTCCAATCTCTACCCCTGCATTAAACAGCGCGTTAATTGTTGATGATTTCCCCACTCCCGGAGCGCCAATTAGTGCGACTATGGGTAATTCAAGATCATCGAAGCGTTTCTGAACATATTCAACTGCTTGTTCAGCAAGCTCCGCAGGAATACCAGATTCGGCAATCCGCTTCTTTAACTTGTTAGAATCAATGCTTCTACTGTTGTTTCTATTCTTCCTGAAAAAATCCATGCTCGTAACTTCCTTTCAAATAAAATCTTGTGTAATCTCGTTTTTGCGTTTTTCGCTTTTCAAGCGAAAGGTACGCAAAAAGCCTTCCCGAATGCGGGTTTCCAAGGTTCGCCGGGGCGGTTTTGAGGCCGCCCGCGCTTCCCCGGAAAACAAAAAACGACCATGTACCTTCATACACAGCCGCCGCTTCTGCCGAGGATATCGGCAGAAACAATGCACACATTCGGGAAAGCTTTGTCAAATTTAAGCTTAGAGCTTGAAAATGATAGGCGTTTCCCTTATAATAAGCTTGCGTGTACGGGTAATAAACCCGTTGTGTATGTGGTCTCAGCACATATGCAGGTCGGAGGGGTGCTGCGAACACCCCTTCGCCGCCGCATTTTTTGTTTCCATATTATATTTTAATGCCCGTGCCGATTTTTGTCAACAACTTTTTTAAAAAACAGGTGCCAAGTGCAGATGTGAGATCGATAAAACGAAATGCCGTCCATCCTGGCGGCATTTCGACTTCATTTTCTTCATTAGCCGAAGGCGACTTCATCAGGCGAAGCCGAGCTTCATTCCTTCATTTTCATTTATCCCACCAGCGGCAGAACGACCGTGGAAGCGATAAGGAAGTAGATGATAAGGCTGAGCGCATCCACGATGGTGGTTATCATCGGGCTTGCCATGACCGCGGGGTCGAGACCGATCTTCTTAACGAGCATCGGCAGCGTACAGCCGAAGAATTTGGCTAGAACGACGGTGATAAGCAGCGTGCCCGATACGGTCAGCGCAACGTTCAGCGCGAGCGCGGGCGGGTTTTTGTCGAGCAAGGTTGCTTTTCCAAAGCAGAGGATCGCGAGCGTTACGCCGCACATCAGCGCCACGCGCAGCTCCTTGAAGATGACCTTCAAAATATCCTTGAACTCGATCTCGCCGAGCGAGAGGCTGCGGATTATCGTTACGGAGGCCTGCGAACCCGAGTTACCGCCGGTGTCCATCAGCATCGGGATATAGAAGCTGAGCGTAACCACCTTTTCAAGGCCTTCCTCGAAGCCCCTCATGATGAACTGCGTGAAGGTAGCCGAAATCATCATCAGCATCAGCCACGGGATACGGTTTTTGTAGATTTCAAACACCGAAAGGCGCGGATAGGGCTTGCCCGACGGCGTGATAGCCGCCATCTTTTCGATATCCTCCGTTGCCTCCTCGCGAATAACGTCGATCGCGTCGTCGACCGTTACGATACCTACGAGGCGCGAATCGCTGTCCACGACCGGGATGCTCAAAAGGTCGTATTTCGCGAAAAGGTCAGCGACCTCCTCGCTGTCGTCAAGGGTGCGGACGGAAACAAAGTTCTCGTCCATGATATCCGAAACCAGCACGCCGTCGCTCGCAAGCACGAGCTGGCGAAGCGTGATCGTGCCGAGCAGTTTTCGCCTGTCCGTAACGTAGCAGGTGTCGATGGTCTCCTTATCCACTCCGTTTTGGCGGATATGTTCGAGCGCCTCCGCCGCCGAAAGCTCCTTGGCAAGATCGCAGAACTCGGTGGTCATTATCGAGCCCGCGCTGTCCTCTGGGTACTTCAAAAGTTCGTTTATGCTGCGCCGCATATCGGGATCCGCCTGCTTCAATATGCGGTTCACCACGTTTGCAGGCATCTCCTCAACGAGGTCCGCCGCGTCGTCATCGTACATCTCGTCGAGAATTTCGGCAAGCTCCTTATCGGTGAAGCCGTTGATTAGCTGCTCCTGAAGCTCGGGCTCCATCTCAACGAAAACCTCCGCCGCAAGCTCCTTGGGGAGCAGACGGAAAAGGCGCATCAATCTATCCGCCGGCTGATCCTCGAGGATGACCGCGATATCCGGCGGGTTGATGGTAACGAGAATGTTTTTAACGCTGTTGTACTGCTTTTTTTCAAGCAGTATCTCGATGGTCTGAGAAATGTCTGTTGAAAAAACCGCCATGTCCTTCACAAAGGCTGGACGGCACGAATCGCTCTATTTGAGGGATGAACAGCGAATAACTAAAACGGATAGTGAAGGACGAACGACCTGGTGTCAAATGCCCGCGGCGTTTCTTCATTAATATATCGAAATGATCGCACCCAAACCCGGTTCGCCCTTTTTCCGCTTCACTTAAAGCACTGCTTCCCGCTGTAAAATGCGCTTATACGGTTCGGCACGAAAGCCGTTTTTTTACCGCATCCCCGCATCTACTCGGAGCGTCCGCACCTATGCTTGATTCAGCTTCCATACCAAACTCCTTTTTAAAGATTTTTTGCGCCCCTCTCCGCCGCATTCAACGTAAAAAGGCGTATACTTCAGTTTATACTTTTTATGCTAATTTGTCAATAGCGAAATGGTGGATTTTGCGATTTTTGCGATTCGGCGGCGTTTTATACGCCATCTTCCCGAATTAATGCGGAATGAAAGCCGCAAAACAGCATATAATACAAATTGGGTATTGACATGCGCCCGCGTTCGTGGTATTATAATTCCCGCAACGAAATAGGGGTATGATGTAATGGTAACATAGCGGTCTCCAAAACCGTTCTTCTGAGTTCGAGTCTTAGTACCCCTGCCATCGCGGATAAATCCGAACAAACCGCTCCCAATGGGCGATGCGTTCGGATTTTTCGTGTTTGGGGACTGATTATAATTTTAAAAGCGGGACGGGGTTTTTCGCTCCCCGTCCCGCTCGTTCTGCGGCGTTCTATTCCGCTTTTTCTGCTTTCTGCCCGGCTTCCTTTGCCTGTGCTTCCTTCCACGCTTCAAACTCTTTTCTGCCTTCCTCGCTCTCGAAAAAGGCTTGAATATCCGTTAGGAAGCATCTTGCCAACGATTCTATCTCATGCTTTGGAATGCTCCGTTTCTTGCCTGCCATAGGGCAACACGGCTAATTCCGTTTTTTATCCATTCCCCCTTACATACCATAGTGCGTAGCATCCGCGTTTATTAAGTTTTCAAGGTTCAAAGATCGGCAGAGCGGCAAATGAGCCTTGCGGGTTTAAGCAGACAGTTTCCTTCAAGCTATAACCCACAAGACTCATCTTTTTCTTTCGATGTTGGATGCCGTTTCCGGCCGCCTTGCTTGCGTGCTGAACTGATCACACGCACCATATCGCACCGCATTTTCCAAGGGCGGAGCGCTATTGTACCGGAAAATAAAAATTTGTCAACCCACCTTCCACCATGATAGGTGGGGGGCGGCAAGTTGTCACACAATTTATTTGATATTTGTTTGATTGTGTGGTACAATAATATCTGGTGATAAATATGCTGATAAATACCGTTGTTCAAAACGAAGCGGAACGCAACGAAAAGATGATTCGGGACTATGAGCGACTGATCGCCGAGCTTCCGAAGTGTTCGCTTATCTGCCGCAAAAACGAATACTATTATTTGAAGTACCGCGAGAACGGCAGAAGGAGGATTCTTCTAAATGGAAATAGATAGGATTAAAGCACTTGCAGAAAACAATGATGCATCTGCACAGAATGATTTAGGAATAGCATATATGACAGGCGATAGAATTGCTGTTGACGAACATCAAGGTGTGTACTGGTTTCATCGTGCTTCTACTCAAGGCAATCCTGAAGCTATGGCGAATCTTGGAAAGTGTTTTCTGCTTGGTAAGGGAACAAAAAAAGATATTAGCTCGGGATTATTCGTGATGGAATCCGCTTTTTTGCTGGGTGTGCCTGACATTTTAACACGAATTCTTGATACACTTCAAAGCCAAGATGTTCAAATTGAGGAGATTGCGTCACTGGCGAACAAATGATACTCGCAAGCAGAATGGGTTTTCGGTTTGTGCTATGATCATGGGATATGCATGGAAGAGGACCAT
>JAFZJT010000230.1 GCA_017553815.1 Clostridia bacterium | reverse complement strand
GATGGAGGAAAAGCAAATGAGAAAACAACTCAAGGCCGCGCTTGCGGCGACCCTTGCGCTGCTTTTGGCGCTGACCGTTGTACCCGCTTCGGCGCTGCCGCGCTTTGACGCAAAAGCCGAAATTACTCCCTCTTGGACCGTGCCCGCGGGCTATAACGTCCATGACTACACCAAATGCGTGGAGTTTTTGGAGCAGACGGATGAGGACGGAGTTAAGAACGGCGATAAGCTGAGCGATAACTACGATCCAAATGATCCCGAAACTTGGTTCGTGGATCATGATAATAGTTCGTTCGTCACCTTTGGATGGACAGGCGTAAACGGTGAAAAGAGGTTGAGCAGCGTACACTTGGGGTTTCCCGGTATTGCCGGAGAGTTGGATGTATCGGATTGCACCGCGCTTAAGAGCGTACTGATATTGTTCACTAACACAACAAAGTTGGATGTATCGGGTTGCACCGCGCTGGAAACTATTTATGGTTACGATATTTTGATGACTGAACTTGATATATCGGGCTGTACCGCGCTTGAGGACTTGTCTTTTGAAAGCATCTTTTATCTCAACGAGATTGATGCATCGGGCTGTACCGCGCTCAGGTCACTGTGGTTATATGAAACCTACGACATTACCGAGCTGGATTTAACGGGCTGCTCTGCGCTTAAGTATCTGCTCTGTTCCGGAGACCTTACCGAACTGGATGTAACGAGTTGTCCGGCACTTGTGGGGCTGCACTGCGCAGGACTCAACCTAACCGAGCTGGATGTAACGGGCTGCCCCGCGCTTGTTGCTCTGGATTGCTCCGGAAACAACATTACCGAGCTGGATCTGTCGCAGAATCCCGCGCTTGAGAATCTAAGCTGCGACGGCCTTACCGAGCTGGATCTCAGCAATAATCCGGGGCTTGCTTACGACCATGTCCGCGCAGAGGGCAGCGGTTTTGTTAGCTATTGCTATGGCTGGTTCAGCTATCCGTACGAGGGCGGCGGTTACTACTTCGGCTACCTTGATGCCTTTGCCGCGAACGGCGCAGAGTTTGAGGGTTTCTACGATGAAAACGGTGCGCTTGTTTCCGAGGGAGAATCGTTAGATAGTCTTTATCGTTATACTTTTATGGATGAAGATCAATGGTATAATGATGATTACGAAATCCCCACCGGCACAATCATCGCCCGCTTCTCCGGCGGTTTCATACCTGGCGATGTGGACGGCAACGGCTCGGTCTCCGTTGCGGACGCTATAACCACACTTCGCCTTGCCATGCAGCTTGCGGACGGAAGCGGCCTGAATACCGATGCCGCGGATATGGACGGCAACGGCTCTATCACGATCGCGGACGCGATAATGGTTCTGCGTGTGGCGATGGGATTGGCTTGAACGCAATGAAATTCGGCTTCGCCGAGTGAAATCTGCTGCCGCAGGTGAAATCCGCTTCGCGGGTGAAATCGCCTGCGGCGATTTAGGTGGAAATGCCGCCTTCGGGCGGCATTTCAATTTCAAAAAAAACCTGAAATTCCGAAGGAATTTCCACCTAAATGTTCCGCAGGAACGCATCATGCGCCAACAGCGCACATCATTTGCCGCAGGCAAGCATAATGCGCCGCCAGGCGCGCATCATTTGAAATCCTATCGCGGCGAGCAACACACCGAAAAATGCGAAGTTGATCGAAGCATTTTTCGCAGGATGCCCTCCGCAGGAGCCCCGCCGGCGAGGAGCCAAAACGGGAAAACGGCGGATAATTCCGCCGTTTCCCCGAAAGAAAGGAGTCCATTCTGAGAAAATGTCTGATTTGATGATGAGCCTCTAATTTCGCAGAAGCTCGTGCTCTCGGCATCCCGAAAAATGTGAAGGCAATCGAAGCATTTTTCGCAGGAGCCTCCACGGCGAGTGGCTGAATTCGGCTTGCGCCGAGCTTAAATACCTGTCCGCAGGACTATTTTATCACCTGCTGAGGCTCGTCCTCCTCGCCCTCCTTCTTTTTCTTGGGCGAGAGGATCAGGTTGGTGATGATGCCGAGTATCAGCGCGCAGGCGATGGACGTGACCGTTATGGTCTGCCCGTCCTTGAGCGCAAAATTGAGCGCAAGTCCGCCGACGCCCGCGATCAGAATGACCGAAACCACGAACAGATTGCGGTTATCATTGAGGTCAACGGGCTGCAGCATCTTGAGACCCGACACCGCGATGAAGCCGTACAGCGTCATGCACACGCCGCCCATCACGCAGGCGGGGATCGAATCGAGGAACGCCACGAACGGGGCGATGAACGCGAAGATAAGCGCAAGCGCCGCCGCGCCCGTTACGGAGATGACCGACGCATTGCGGGTTATCGCAACGCAGCCGATGGATTCGCCGTAGGTCGTGTTGGGGCAGCCGCCGAAGAGCGCGCCCACGAAGGAGCCGACGCCGTCGCCAAGCAGGGTGCGGGAGAGACCGGGATCGGTCAGAAGATCCTGATTGACGATCGTGGAAAGATTCTTATGATCGGCTATATGCTCGGCAAAAACAACGAACGCAACGGGGATATAGCCCACGGCAATGGTGCCGATATAAGCGGGGGTGAGCTCCTTGAGTCCCTTTGCCGCCTTGAGGAACGAGAACGACGGCACCGAGATAAAGGTCTTGAAGGAAACGCCGCCCTCAACGAGCCCCTTTATAGGGGAGAAATCGATTATCTTGAGTGCGTCATTGCCGATCGCTCTGCCGATGAGCGTGAAGATGAGCGCAACGGCGTACCCCGCAAGGATGCCGAGGATGAACGGGATAAGGCGCATCCTCTTTTTGCCGTAGGTGGAGATGAGGATGACCGTGAAGAGCGTAACGAGCGCGCATATAAGCGCAACGAACGGGGAGGCGACTGCCGAGCCTTCCTTCATAACGTCGCCAGTCATCATATCGCCGACGGCGTTTCCCGCAAGGGAAAGACCGATTATCGCAACGACGGGGCCGATGACCACGGCGGGCATGAGTTTCCCGATCCAGTCAACGCCGATAAACTTGACGAGCAGCGCAAGAAGCACATACACAAGACCCGCAAACGCGGCGCCGATGATAAGACCCGCAAAGCCCATCTCCATCGATGCGGCGCCCGCAAAGGCGGCAAACATCGAGCCGAGGAACGCGAAGGACGAGCCGAGAAAAACGGGGCTTCGGAACTTCGTGAAGAGCTGGTAAACGAGGGTGCCGACGCCTGCGCCGAACAGCGCGGCCGATGCGGTCATGCTGTTGCCGACTATCGCGGGAACGGCGATGGTCGCCGCCATGATGGCGAGAAGCTGCTGGAACGCAAATATCACCACAGCGCGGAAACGGGGCTTGTCGTGAATGCCGTAAACGAGTTTCATTTAGTTCTCCTTGCCGCCCGAGCCATTTGAGGTTCATGCCCCGCCCACTCGGGGAGTTTATATATTTAGGATACCGCATTTTGGCGAATTTGTCAACAAAATATGGCGAAAAAATTAAATATTTTTGCATTTTTTGCAAACCGCAAACCCAAGCGGCGCCAAGAACCCGATAAACCCGCCGATGAAACGCACGGATCGGAACCAAACGACAAAAAGCTTTGATGCGGATCGGCGGCGAGAAAATCCAGACGGGGCTTTATATTCGCGTTTGTCAAGAGGGGGCGAAAGTGCAGATTTTTGAACGAGCCAAAAGCCGTCTCGGGCTTTATCCACGCCGTCAAAACCCCTTTTCCACTACTTTTACATAAGGTTATCCACATTATCCACAGGCTTTTCCACATTAAAAAGCCGTTATGCGCCGCTTTTTTGGCAGCTTATCCACATTATCCATGCGGATAAGTCGCCGAAATGTGGATAACTCGCGAAAAACGGGCGGCAAACGGGCAGTACCCAAAAAAGGCGAAAATGGGAAACTAATATATTTTAAATCAAAGCAGAGGCTTCCCGCGCCGCTTTGCGCTTCAGTTAATAAACCGAAACACGAAGCGTCGGCAAAGGAATGCGATACGCGCGCAAATCGGCAAATCTATATTGAAAATCAATAAACATATACCAATAAACGAATAAAACCACTTGACAAGCAAGCCGTATTGCAATAGAATATCGAATAAGGACTAAGCGAAGGGAGGCGGGCGCATGGAGCTGTTGAAGCGCATACTCGACTTTATAAAGGAATGGTGGAGGTCGGCGCTCGTGGCGCTGCTCGTTCTGACTTTTCCGCTTACTTCATGCTATGCCTGCGGTCTGGCGTTCGCCGCCTGCATCAAAATCGAGGAAGAGCGCGAAGCGCGCGGGGCTTACGACGAGGTTCACCACAGCTTCGACGAAATGTTTAAAAGCAGGTATTCCCATATGACGATCGCGGATTGCCTTAGGAGCTATTATGGGCTGAGCCTGCCCGAGAGCGCCGAGTTCATATACGGGCGGAAGCATAGCTTCTGGCGCTCGAGCGAGACCTTCTTTATGTTCCGCCTCCGCCCCAGGGATATAGAGGGCTACAGCGAGGGCATGACGGCGCGGCAGATAATGCGCCTTATCGCCGACGAATCCTTCGATTACAGCGATTTTGACGGCGATTGGTACAGGAGCGGCTACGTTTCCCGCCACACGGCGTACGTCATGGGCTGTGACGGTTACTACGACCCCGCGCCCGACGCGGTGAATCCGGAGTACCCCGTTTGGGTGCCGAGCCTGCATACGGTTCGCGACAGCGAGCGCTATATGCCCGTAAACGGCACCGCCGCAAGCGCGCTTGAGCGGGAAACGATGAACAAAGCGCCCAAATACGACGGCGAGGAGCTGTGTTTCTACCACTACGCAAGCTCGAGTCAGGCGTTTTGGTGCCGCCTGTATTGCACAAAAGCGGATGAAAACGAGATGGTGTTCGCGTTCTGCCGCCAATGGGGCTAAGCGGAGCGATTGAAATAATTGAAGAAAACAAGAAGGAACCCTTGGGTTGATACGCCCTTGAGCTCCTTCTTCAATATTGCGGCTATGTTGCGATTTTCATTAAGAAAACGGCATTTTTCACTTTATCGGCGCGCTTCTTCTAAAGAGCCTTGCGATATTCGCGAGCGGACGGCGCCTGCCGAGGTTGGCATCGTTTATCTCGCCCGCCTTCTTGAGCGCCATCTTGGTCAGAACGGGGCCGATCAGCTCGTAAACGAGCGTTGCAAACAGCGCCACGGTAACGACCTGGCTCTGCAGTGCGGCGGGAAGATCGGGGCTTGCGGCGACCATCTGCGCCATACCGATAGCAACGCCCGCCTGCGGAAGCAGGGTTATGCCAAGGTATTTTTTAACGTTTTTATCCGATTTGGAAATGGCCGCGCCGACATATGAGCCAAAGTATTTGCCGGCGGAGCGTGCGGCAATGTAAACCACGCCGATGATACCCACGGACGTTAATATTGTAAAATCCAGCTCCGCGCCCGAAAAAACAAAGAACAGCATGAAGACCGCGGGCGTCCAACCGTCCACTATCTCGAGGATGCGCACGGAATCGTGGCGCAGGTTTGCCAAGGCGCAGCCGAGCGTCATGCATGTCAGAAGCGAGGAAAGATTCCATTTTTCCGAGAGTGCGACGCAGGCGAAGACCGCCGCCAGCATCAGCGAAAGGCGGTTTGCGTTGGAGCGGAAAAAGCGCATCGAAAGGGCGAGGATCGCGCCCATAACGCCGCCTGTTGCGAGCGAAAGCCCGATCTCGCGAAGGGGTTCGAGCACCACGGACTGCACGCTAATGCCCTTGCCGGAGGAGAACGCAACGGCAAGCGCAAGGCAGACGGAGAATATAATAAGACCGATCGCATCATCGAACGCGGTGACGGGCAGAAGCGTGTCCGTAACGGGTCCTTTCGCCTTGTATTGGCGAACCACAAGCAGCGTTGCGGCGGGCGCGGTCGCCGCGGCTATCGCGCCGAGTAAAAGCGCGCGCGGGACGCTGTCCGCCCCCGGCAAAAATCGGAGCGCCAAAATAACGAGCATGACCGTTACAACGGCCTGCATGATCGTGATTATGATTATCTGTTTGCCGAGCTTTTTGAGGAATTGAAACTTAAACTCACCGCCGATCGAGAAGGCGATGAATCCGAGAGCGATTGTGGTCAGTATCTTAACTTCTTTAAGGCTCTCCTCCGAAACGAAGTTCATAACGAAGGGTCCGATAAGAACGCCGGCGATGAGATAGCCGGTAACATTGGGAAGATTGAGTATCTTCATAAGCCTTGAAAGCGCAAGGCCCGCCGCCATAGCTATGGCGATAATGAGAAGCGTTTGCATTCCTTTTCTTTCCTGTATTACAAGTTTTGCGCGGCAATCGCCGCTTTCATCGGCTTTTTAGGAAAAAACCGCAAAAAGACGCGGAACACCGCGGGGCGATGCTCCGTTGACAACAATCAATTATTTATCGAACGGGGAGGTCGGCGGACGGTGAACAGTGAATAATGAATAATGAATAGTTGAGGTGCAAATCCCTTGCGGGATTTGTAATAAAGAAAGCCCCGCCCTGATTCCGACTTCATTGTGCTGCACTTGGGAAGCCTTTGACGCGGGCTTGCTTCATCAGCTCAACCTTCAACGCTCCACTTTCAACACTCCTCTATACACCGATCATCCCGCGCTCCGAACTAATATTCTTCGATGCCCTCGTAGCTGCCGACGGGGATGGTAAACATCATGCCCTTTTTGCCGAGCCCCTGCGTGTTGCGCCTGATAACGCGCTTGGCGTGCTCCACCTGATCCTCGGTCAAAATGAGGAACGCGGTGTGGCTCGACTCGAAGTCGTGGCTGATGACCTTGCTGATGCGCCCGAATATCGGCGCCGCGTCGATATCGCTTCCAAGAAGCGCGTTTTTGAGGCTCGTGGACGGGAAAACGATGCCGTTCATCCCGTGCGCCTTGAGACCCGCGAGCGTTGCCATGAATTCGTCCGTGCTGTCGATGGTTATAACAAGAAGCTGCATGGATTTAACTCCTTTCGGAAAAGTCATGCAAATTATAGACCCGCTTTGCGAGTTTGTCAAGCGCGTTGTCGGGGATTTTGGCGCGAATATAAATATAATCGTTATTTCGGCGGCTTAGCGGTTCGCCTAAGCAGCTGTTCGGTGCGTTGTTTTGTGACAAGCCCCCGTTCGCATGAATACTTTATTGGTATGAAAACAAATCCGAGTCGTGAAAAGGGGGAGAGTATGCGGGAAGAAAAATTGAGATCGGGGGCTGTAGGTGCTCCCGGCGCGCCCATCGGCGGCGCGGAAAAGCCGCTTTGCGAAATCGCGGCGAAGCTTTCGCAGGTCAGCCTCGTTTACCATGAGATAAAGCAGGAGACGAGGGCGGTGGAGAACTGCTCGTTTGAGGTCAAAAAGGGGGAGTTTACTGCCCTTGTCGGCCCGTCGGGCTGCGGGAAAACCAGCGTTTTATCTATGCTGGCGGGGATAGTGAAGCCGAGCACGGGCAGCGTGCTCGTTTCGGGAAGGCCGCCAGACCCAAGGGCGAATCTGACGGGCTATATGCTACAGCGCGATCATCTTTTGGATTGGCGAACCATAGATGACAACGTGCTTTTGGGGCTTGAAGTGAAGGGGCAGCTGAACGATGAAACGCGGGAATACGCGCTCTCGCTGCTGGATAAATGCGGGCTTTCGGCGTTTCGCCGCCATTATCCGCGTCAGCTTTCGGGCGGAATGCGGCAGAAGGCGGCGCTGGTGCGCACGCTTGCGTTTTCGCCAGAGCTTCTGCTGCTCGACGAGCCGTTTTCGGCGCTTGACTACCAAACGCGATTGCTGCTTTCAAGCGAGGTGCATTCGATAATCAAGCGCGGGGGCTATACCGCCGTGCTCGTGACGCACGATATCTCGGAGGCCATCGCGATGAGCGATCGGATAATCGTTTTTTCCTCGCGCCCGGCGCATGTTCGGCGGGAGATCGCGGTGGAGCTTTCGGGCGGACCGATGGAGCGGCGTGCGAGCGCGGGCTTCAACGACTATTTCGACCTTGTTTGGAGCGAGCTGGAAGGGGGTGGCGGCGATGCGCGTTAGTTTTACGAGAGGGCGCTCAAGGCAGCTCGACCCAACGGCGGCTACTGCGGAGCATATCGCGTTTCTTAAAAGGGTTCGGAGGCACAACCGCTTCATAATCGCGATACAGCTTGCGATATTAGCGCTGTTTTTCGCGCTCTGGGAGCTTTTTGCCCGCTTCGGCGTTATAAACAGCTTCATCTTCTCGAGTCCGTCGCGGGTCGCCGAGACCGTTGCGCGGCTCTATTCGAGCGGGGAACTCTTTCATCATATCGGGGTGACGATGCTTGAAACGGTGCTCGGCTTCACGATAGGCACGGCTCTTGGAACGCTTATCGCGGTGCTGCTGTGGTGGAGCCCGACGCTTGAGCGCATACTCGACCCCTATCTGGTGGTGTTGAACGCGCTTCCGAAGATAGCGCTCGGGCCGATACTGATAGTTTGGGTCGGCTCGGGCATGGAGGCGATAGTCGTTATGGCGCTGCTCGTTTCGACCGTGGTAACGATCATGACCGTGCTGACGGGCTTCAACGACAGCTCGCTCGAGAAACAGCTTCTTATGAAAACGCTCGGCGCAACGAGACTTCAGACCTTTTTGAAGGTGGTGCTGCCCGCGAGCGTTCCAACGCTGATAGGCGCGCTCAAGCTCAGTGTCGGCATGAGCTGGGTCGGCGTCATCGTCGGCGAATACCTCGTTTCAAAGGCGGGACTCGGGTATCTGATCGTGTACGGCGGGCAGGTGTTCAAGCTCGACCTCGTTATGGCGAGCATAGTCGTGCTCTGCGCGCTCGCTGCGCTGATGTATTACGCGGTCGCGATCTGGGAAAGAAGCATCCTTAGGCGGCGCGGGGAGCGCTGACGGGGCAGGGAAACTGCTCTCAAGCAGGGAAAGGGATGAAAAAACGCGGTTTGGGCATGCGCCCTTCCGCGTTTTAGTTATGAAAGCTTGTTGTTTCATGAAAGCCCCATGCTCCTGCGCATGATGAGAAGCGCGTCGATGCCGTTCACGCTGCCGTCGCCGTTCACATCCGCGCCCGCGCCCGACTGCATCGGAACAAGACCCATCGACATGCGAAGTACCTTGAGCGCGTCCCCAAGATCGACCGTGCCGTTTGCATCCGCGTCGCCGGGGGCGGCGCCGTAGAGCGTGAAGCGGGCAACAAAGCGCGTTCCGAGCTCCGCATCGGGAGTTATGACGGTTTGGTTGGAGATGAAGCGGCCGTCCTCGGTGTACCAGCCGTTATAGGTGGTGCAGCTGTCCGCGCAGTCCGCGCTGATGAAGTACAGATTCTCGTCGTTGTATTCGGGATCCTGCGCGATATAGCAGGAAACGAACTTGTTGCCGCTGTCCGCCATGCGAAGAAAGTCGATGCCGAGCAGGGGATTTGCGGTCAGATCAAGCGTTTTCATGCGGTTGTCGGTGCATATAAGCACCGTAAGCTCGGGGGAAGAGGAGAGGTCGAGATTCGGGATAAGGTTCCAGCGGCACTCCAGAAAGCGCAGCGCGGAGCAGCCCGAAGCGTTGAATGAGGCGATCGAGTTCTGCGCGCAGTTCAGAAGATACAGCGAGGTGCAGTCCGAAACGTCCACCGCCGTCAGCTCGTTTCTGTTTATGATAACGGAATAAAGCGAGGTGCAGTTCGACAGGTCAAGCGCGCCGCGAAGCCCGCCGGGGATATAGGCGGCATCGATGCTCTCGATTCTGAGCTTTCCGTCCGCCTCAGTCCATCGGAAGCGCGGCTCGCCGTCAGCTTTAACGCCCCATGTCCCGGGATCGAGCACGTCGTAGCTTTCGGAGAGCTTTTCGCCGTTTTTAACGCCGCTTGCATCCGCGAGCTCAAGGAACGAGGCAAGCTTTTGATAGTCGTTTTCATCGTAGGCATCGGCAGTTCTCGCTGCAAAGCCCGATTCGGCGCGGGCGAGCGGCAGTGCGGACGCGGTGAGCGCAAAAACGAGGGCAAGGAGCAGGGCAAGGGGCTTAATCGAGATCTTTTTCATAACATTATACCCTTTCGTGTTTTAAGCGGGAACCGCCGCGCTTCGGCAGCCCGATATACCTTCAATTATATCATACCACCATGAAAGTGGGCTGTCAATCGGTGAAAGGGAGTGTGCAGCGCTCGCTGTGAATGTATAGGTCGCTTTTGCGGAGCTTTGGATGTGCCGCAAGAATCAAAGGAAGGCGCCGAGAGCGCCTTCCCGTAAATGCCGCTGCAAGCGTTTTGCGAAGGGCAACAGCCTTCGCCGCTTCTCATCCGCATCAGTTGAAGACACGGAACGAGCAGATAAAGTTTCTGTACCAATAGGGGCTGTTGAAGCTTCTTTCAACGACCTTGCCATTGGAGCCTGAGGCGTCTATATGCGTCCAGGTTTCGGTGCAGATAGCAACATGCCCGTAGTAAACGATAACATCGCCCTTCTTGACGTTGTAGATGCTGTTGTTGCGCGGATAGCGCGTGCAGCTTCTCCACATATAGCTGGTCATATAGCTCTGGTTGATGCCCGCCCTGTTCATGCACCAGTACACGAAGCCCGAGCAGTCGAACACCGTGGGACCCTTGCCGCCGCGAACGTAGCGGCTGCCCAGCTTGCTCCTTGCGATGGAGATGAAGTTGTTGATGCGGGCGCTGACGCTGCCGTTGCTGCCGGAATTGCCCGAATTGCCGGAGCTGCCCGAACTGCCGGAGTTGCTTGAGCTGCTGCTCTGCGGCACGACAGGGGAGGAAGCGCGCACGGCGCTGTCGCTCATCAGCTTATTCATTGTGAACTTGCCGACCTTGCCGTCAACGTCGAGACCGTTGTTGCGCTGGAAGAGCCTGACCGCCTGCTCGGTGATGGAGGTGTAGTAGCTGTTCACATCCTGAGCGCGCATATAGTTGAGCTCATACAGGCGGGTCTGAACGTTCATAACGTCCGAACCGTGCATAGAATACGAGAGCGCGTTGCCGTTCACATCGTCGCTCTCGAGCTTTGCGCAGGTGCTCGGCCCGAGATAGCCGTCCACAACGAGCCCGTTCTGAGCCTGGAAGCGCATGACGGCCATCCTGGTGTCGGTGCCGTACATGCCGTCGGGTTCGGTGGTGAGGTAGCCCAGCTCCTTCAGACGAAGCTGATATGAGAGAACGCGCTCGCCGTAGTCGCCGTATTCGAGCATGCGGGGCTTTGCGTCGGGCGAATAGAGCATCTCCTTGGTGTTTCTGCCGACCTTGCCGTCAACATCGAGCTTGTTGTACTCCTGAAACTCCTTGACGGCGCTGAGCGTTTCGTCGTCGAATTCGCCGCTCTTGGACTTCAGATAGCCGAGCTCAAACAGCCTTTCCTGAATGAACTCAACGTCCGAGCCGGTGTCGCCGTAGGTGCACAGATAGCTGCGCGCGTTGATGTTGAAGAGCGCGTTGTATGTTTTAGTGTTCAGCTTGCCGGAAACAGGGATATCGTTTCGGCGCTGGAAAACCTCGATGGCGGCGGTTGTCACCCTGCCGAGATAGTCGGTCGGCTCGTCCTGATCCATGTACCAGAGGATCATGAGCCTTTCCTGAACGGCGGGAATCAGATCGCTGTGCTCGCCGTAGCGAACGAGCACGAAATTGTTGCTCCTCATGACGCCGGGGGTCACGATGGGAACCTCGGTGACGACTTCTTCGTAGGGCGCCTGGGTGACGATCGGGGGAAGGGGCTCCCGCGTTGCGTTTTCATCGGGAACCTCGTTCACAACGGGAACGATCGGCAGCTCGCGAAGAGCGACGGTCACGGGCGAGGGTTCGGGGGTGCGTGAAGCCTCGGCTGCCGCCAAGGTGGGTTCTTCCGCATTCCCGGCGGAGGGCGGGGGGGTGAAGAGACCTTCGGTCGGGATGAGCGTTACTTCTTCGGTTGGCAGGGATGCGCTTTTGTTTGCGCTCGGTGCGGCTCCCGCAGGCGCGCTGCCCGAGAGTACCGCCGCGAGCACCGCGGCGCCGAGCACGGCGACCGCCGCGCAGGAGATAACAAGACGATGATCGCGAATCCCTCTCATTAGCCTTCTTACGGGACTTTGCTTTGCCGCTCTGTCGAAGCTTGCTTCGCGGGAGCGGGCGTTGAACAGTTTTTTCATACTGCCTCCTTTTGATTTTGAAGCGGTGCGGCTTTATCCGCTCTCCAAGCGGACATATCCTTATTGCCCGAGACCCGCATCGGATGCTTCCGACGGGAACAGCGGACGCCGCAGGGCTTCCGTACCAGCAAAATGCAGGCGCAATAACGGCATGGAAAATGGATCGGTTTTCCCGCATTTGACTTCGCGGGAACGGGGAAGCGTGTTTTTTACGCCCCTGGGGCGCCGTTTTGCGCAGTTTGGGATGCTTTTTGAGCCGTATTTTCGGGATGGATTCCCACCCGAAACGAAACGCAAAAGCCATCCGGCTTTGTATTGTAACATACTATTTTAAAAAATGCAAATAAATGCTTGAAATTTTCGCTTTTTCAGTACATTTTTTTGACATATTATCTTAAAATTTTCTTTTATCATCTATATTTTTCGCGTTTTATATATAATGAAAAAATCGGGGCAATATATGATTTTCGAGCCTGATTTTAAAAAAAGCCCGTTTGTCGGTATTTTTTCGTTTTTACTGCGATTATAAGAGCAAAAAAGTGTACTTAATACCAAACTCTGACCAAAACCGAACTTCTTGCCGGTTGTTTTCCGCCCCGGTCTCTCTTCGCTCAACGATACTGCATATCGCCTCGCTCTGTTCGACCTTGACAGGATGAAAAACTCCTCGGCAATTTAGTCTGCTTATAATCAGAGCTTAGTATAACAACTGCATCGACTTCTTATCTTCGATAACGTAAATGAACGAGAGCTCTTATATGTGTTCATTGCCGACAATACAGAGCTTTTGGGTGGGAAACCAAAATTGGAACAGCTAAAGAATGAACGGCTTACAGAATAATATATTTCACCCCATCCATTGCAAATATACAAATTAATGATATAATAAATAATGTGCAGTATGAGGTGAGCGAATGAGCACACTTGTGGTTTCCGCCTGCCCTATGCAGAGCACAATAATATTATATAAAGGAGTATCCAAAATGAAAAGATTTACCCTTCCACTGTCACGCACCGTTCTTGTGCTATTGCTTTTGTTTCTATTCTCAGCCATTGCATGCCACTCTGTTCCGCATGAATATGTTTCTTCTTATGCGGATCTGCAGAAGGCGTTCGCCGAAAAAAACGGAGTCGTTTTCCCCGACTTATCCGCTTTTAACTTCGATCAATCAAGCGTAAGTTATAGACTTACACACGCCAATGCCAACCATGCTACTCCGGTACATGAATACACCGTATATGGAGATGGCAATTTAAATGAAACAAAAATCTATTTTACTCTCAGTTGCTTAGAGGGCATCTTTGAGTGTGCGAATAGGGAAGGCCTGTTTACATACAATAATGCGAAAATGCTTCACGTATCCTCCGATCAAGGAACTGCTCGCTATGAGGGATACCACGTTTATATAAACGGTTATGAGTATGCAATCAGCGCAATGTTTGACGAAGGTAAGCTCCTTTCCGATGAAGCGCTTGCCGAATTGCGTTCCGAGGTGAATTCAGTATTGTATTCATTTGCCTGCGGTATAGTTGATGAAGCTCAACAGAATGTTTAATTAGGTACTTATTATGAAGAAAATATTTGCTGTAGTTATTGCATTTTTATTCTTGTCCACAACAATCACTCCCGGTACACTCGCCGCATCCAAAAGCTATAATTGATTCGTGCGGCGTGAACAGCATACGTTTATTCCTGTGCAGGAAACCGAAAATATGCGTTCGAGCTTGAAGCACGCGAACTCGATGGAGAAGACTTTACCATTGAGCCGCTCTATGGTGCGTATGGCGAAGCATCCGTTCTGTTAGGCACAACAGACATCGGTTTTGCCATTATTGAGCGTAAAAACGGCATCGTTTATGAGTGTGGCTTGGGCAATCCTTACTGCGGCTTTGAGCCATGCATCAAGTATTATGGCGGTGCACTATCTTACTATGTTCAAAGTGCCTATACTATGAATTTTATTAATGTTATTTCTGGCAGTGCTGACAAGCTGTTTGCTACGGTATTAATTGATGCAAATCCCAATCGCAGTCACGAGATTGATGAACCCGGAGGCGGCAACACCAACATACGACTAACCAATTATAGATATATCACTCAATATGCCTTTGGTTACAATGCGAACGGCACTTGTAATGAAGTTGCTTGTTGCATAGCCCTCAACTATTTAAAACGACAGTACAATGTCCCTGTTTGCACTGCTAATATGACCCCCGAGTTGTTTAACAGTAGCTTTCCGCAATCTGCCCAACAGAATAATAGCACGTATCCTAAAGCAGAGTTGTTTCACCAAAGGCTTCAGCAGTTTATGGCAGTACCAGGCTTGGCTTGGGGTTCAAAATACAGCGGCAGCGTAAACAGCTATTTGGAAACAACAATAACCAATCCTGCGCTTCGTCCCATTGCGTTTGCGAGATTGAGAGTGGCATTTCCTTTTTCAAGTGTTCACAGTTTGATTAGCAGCAATAAGCCTGTAATCGTACAAACATTTGGGCATCCCGAATATAACAATCATACGATGGTTGCTTATGGCTGTCGCACTGTTGGAAGCACAAATGAGGTTCTTGTACATGTCGGTTGGCATGATCCGACCCGATTTTCACAATCAGGCAACCAATATACCCACAAGGATCATTGGGTGAACTATCTTTCAATTTCATACTATTACTCATTTATTCTGCCTGGATACAATTGATACTATCAGACATCCTGCTTGGAGCGTGACCTCGCGCTCCTTTTCTTTTCCCCGCGATTTTGGTAAAATACCGTTGACAACGATGCTCATCATTGCAACTATATAGATTGAGAAAGAATCAACGCTTTCTCAATCTATATAGTTTGCTATTCCTGTTTGCAGGAATGTAAAAATACAGACTCCACCGCAAGGGCGGGAGCCCCGCTTCATTGAAAATTGGGATGCGCCCTTCGGCTCGAAGTTTGGTACTGCGAGCCTTCGTTATCTGCGAGCATACAAAAACCGCTCCTCCGCAAGCGGAAGAGCGGTGCGTGATAGATCTTCAGACCTTTATCAGCCCTTTTTGAATACTATAGGAAGGATCGCCTTGAGGCTCTCGATATCCTCCTCGTCCATATCGTCGCTGACTAAGGAGGTGAACTTCAGCTCGCTTCCGCTGAGCGTGTATTCAACGGTCTCCTTGACCTCATTGTCGCCCTCCTTAAGCGTCATGATGAGCTTGCCGTCCTCGAGCTTATAGGTGCCGCTGCCGGTCAGTCCGCCGAAGTCGATGTCGTCCTTATCGACCAGAAGCTCGCCGAGCTCGTCCCAGGACTTGACGCCGTACGCTTTAAGAACGTCCTCCTCGCTGACGCCGGAATCCTCTGCCATGAACATTTTCTTGAATACCTGACCCATGATCGAAGCCATCTTCTTCATAATGTTCTTGCCGCTCTCCTCGTCCGCAACGGCCTTGACGCTGCCGTCCTTCTCGAACTCATAGCTGATCTTCATAACAAGGCCGCTGAAGTCGATATCCGAAAGGTCAACGAGGGCGCTATCGTCGCTCTGGGCGGCCTTTCTCATGAGGCTCGACATGTCAAGCTCACTCGTCCATTTGCCGAGGATGAGCTCCGCGTCGCTCTTTTTGCCGCAGGCGACAAGGGCGCTCAGGAGCATCGCCGCGATAAGCAGCAGCATGACAGTGCGTGCAAGGGTTTTTGCTGATTTTTTCATTTCTGTTTTCCTCCAAAAAGTTTTTTTTCCGCTCGTGCGGTTTAACGTATCAATTATATGCCATATTGGGCTTCAAGTCAATATGAGGCTTGCGTTTAAAAACCCCAGCTTCCGCCGAAGGATGGCGCATACGCGGAGCGCGTGTGGATCGAAAAACAGCTGTTTATAATGAAAAATTCCGCGGAAGCCCACAAGGAGTTCCCGCAGAAATATAATCAAATCACCTATTGCTTGCCGATCCGCCTCAGCCAACGCCGTAATGCTCACTGATATAGTGCTCGATCAGCTCGTCGTCGAATTCGATATTCGTGTTGTCCGTCCATTCCTGAAGGGCTTCATGGTAATGCTCCTGCTCGAGCCCCTTCCGGCAGTATTCTTTGACCGAGGCGTAAACGGGATCGTTTTCATTGCCCATATCGAGCTTGCTCTCGCCGCTCTCGAACTCCTCGTTTATGAAGATGAAGTGGATGCCGCCGTTGGCGGTGTCGGAGCGTACCTCGGCGATCCTGTGGCCGTCGGTAGTTTCATAGAACTTGATGCCGTACTGCTCGATGGGGGAGCTGCTCGGCGCGGAGTCCTCGGAAGCGCTTGATGGCATCCAGTCCTCGCCGAATTTAAGCACGCAGGCGGCCTCACCGAAGCCGGGATAGTAGTTTCCGATGAGCGTTTCGTGCATAATATAGCCGTGCTCGCGATAGCCCGCCATGTAATCGCCGTGTGCATCCACTTCCTCGGGGTCGGGGGGAGTGAGCGTTGCATCGGAGTTGTAATCCGCGGACGAAACGAAATTCTCGATGAACTCCTCAAGGGTGATGCCGCTTTCGAGCGCGCTTCTCACCTCGTCGAGCTTGCGGTTTTCCCCATCACCGAAAACGCCCTCCTCATCGGGAACGTTCAGCGTGTTTTCAAACTGGATAAGCAGGTGCTTGACAGTGAACATGTCCTCGGGTGTGTAGAGCGGGATGCGCTCCTGACCGGTGAGGTAGGCATTGAAAGCATTCGAGTAGGCGTAGGGATCAAGACCGTACTTCTCGGTATCAGCCGCAAGCTGCTCTTCATAATACTCCTCGATCTGAGCCTCGCCGAACTCGATCTCCTCGGCTATGAGATCGCGCAGCTTCTGAACGCGCATGGCTTTGCGCATATCCTCGCGCACCTCGTCGAAATAGGAATCGAAGGTGTAGCCGTATTCCGTAAGCATCTCCTCAAGCGCCTGCATCTGAGCCTCGCGCAGCTTGTCCTCATCCTCGATGCTGTAGTCCACTTCCATCTGCGAGAGCGCGTACTCAAGCTCATCGTCAAGCTGTTTTTGAAGGGTCAGCTCATCCTCGTCGTCGAGATCGATCCCGAGCTCGTCGCAGCGGGTCAGAAGAACGCCGCTCTCGGTGAGCTGATCCTTTATCATGCCGTGAAGATCCGAGATATACGCCGCGTAGTATGAATACATATCATAAATATTGAGATAATCCGCCATTGTGTATTCAACGGTGCCGACCCTGCCGATCGAGATCCTGCTCGGGTCTTCGCCGTGGTTGTGATCGTGATCGTGGTCGTGCGCCGCCTCGGTGGGTGCGACGGTGGGCGCGGCAGAGGGCGCGTCTGTCGGGGTGGGCGTCTCGGACTCCTTGTGGTTGCAGGCTGCGAGCGAGCAGGCAGCCATCACCGAAGCAAGGCTGAGCGCGATGAGCTTGGTTATTCTATTCATAATAAGATACTCCTTTGCTTTTTTTCTTACGGACTCCATGTACGTTTTTCGCGGACAGATAGTTATTATATCATATTCTTTGATAAAAATAAAGCACGAAAATTATTTTGGCTCTACTCCCATTATAGTAACGGATTCAGACAAGCGAGCTTCAGTTTGCCTGCAACAAGGTAGATCATAGAGGAGAAGCCCTCAAAGGTGTGATATCCTCT
>JAFZJT010000229.1 GCA_017553815.1 Clostridia bacterium | reverse complement strand
CTTTTCCATTTGTTTCCGTGAAAGAAAGTATTTCTCCGGCACATCCTTCTCCAAGATATCCGATAAGATACAGTCTCTTTCGGGATTGGGGGACTCCGTGATCCTTGCTGTTAAGAACCTGCCATGCGACATCGTACCCCAATTCAGAAAGCGTACCGAGGATGGCCGCAAACGTCCTGCCTCCGTCATGCGACAGCAAGCCGGGAACGTTTTCAAGCAGCAGATATGCAGGTCTTTTAGCTTTGGCAATTCGAGCGATCTCAAAGAACAGAGTTCCTCTTGCATCGTCAAATCCGCCCCTTCTTCCAGCGATAGAAAAACTCTGACAAGGGAACCCTCCGCAAATAAGGTCGATATCCGGCAGTTCGTTTGGATCGATCGTTCTTGCGTCATTGAAATACACCTCTCCTTCCGTGTCATACATTGCTTCGTAGGCTTTTTTAGCGTATTTGTCTATCTCGCAGTAGCCGACGCACTCAAACCCGCCCACGGCCATGAGCCCCGAGCGGAAGCCGCCGATACCGGCGAACATATCGAAAAATCGGATAGCCATGAGGCATCCGACCGTTTGAGTTCTATTCTGTTATCCGTTCACCTCACATCTTTATAACGGGAGAGTTATCATCCGCGGTCATATCCGCCGCCTGTTCCTCCGCGAGTTCTTCATCCGTCAGCTTGCGGAAGGAATCCTCGCCGGGGACAACGCCGAGGCTTCTGCCGTTGTCAAAATCACAATGCAGAGTGCCTATGTCGTCCACGATCTTCACCGTTCCTCTCGTTCCGCTTTCGATAGGATTCGGATCGTTTCCCATATAGAGAAGCATGATCCTCGTTCCGGGAGGGTAGTTCTCCTTATACCGCTGTGCCTGTCTGCTCAGGCGTTCCCATTCGTTCATTTTCTTTTCCTCCTATGATCTTTTTCTTGGTTTTTCACATGTTTCTTTGTTCCTGCCGCTTTACAGCTCCAAATACACACCTAAAACTTCATTCGGCGGAGCTTGTATCGTAAAGTCGGCGCTGCCTGCGCTTTCGCAATGATCTGCGAGAAATCTCTCATCCCTATCCGCTCTCATTTTGAAGTATGCAACTTCTTCCGGAGTGGCTATAAGCACTTCACCGCCGCCGTAGGCGTATGCTTGAACATGAACGCCGATCTCTTGTTCGGAAGCCACTTCACTTTTAAAGTTCTCGTAAGCCGTCCAGCCCGCAAGATCTCGCTCATTCTTCGGAAACCCTGCGGCAAGAAACTCCGTTCGTCTGTCCTCCGCGGTAAGCGTTACCGCCGAAAAGAGCAAGGCCATATCACATCCCTCCCATCATAAAACTCTGACCGTCGATGAATCCGTCCAGCTCGTCCCGTTCCATTATGCGGTAATCATCGCCGCTGTTCCAGAAGGATACGTACAGATCGCCCTCGTCCGTCTTTATGGGCTGCTGTTCAAAATGCTCGCCGTAGCCGTCCGAGTTCTGACCGAGTATCCAATCGGTGAGGATCGCTTTTTCGTCTTCCGTAAGCGCTTCCTTGAGGCTGCACTCGATCCTTCCGAAGAGCCTGCCGCGGTAGGGTTCAACGCCCCAAACGGCGGACATAAGCTTTGCCTTTACGCCGTCTTCCTCATCGAAGTATTCGGCCATATCGTTTTCATCGTCCGCCAAGTCCTTTTCAAGCGCATCCTCTATCTCGCCGCTCAGCATATTCAGAAAGCGGTCATCCGCCGAGAATCCGCCTTCGCCGTCATCTATCTCGCAGGTGAGGGGACAGTAGAACACCGCCTTTACGGGACCTGAATCGCGCAGCATCCTCTTTGCCGCATCCACGACCTCATGCATCGAAGAATAGCGGTCGTTCAGTATGTTTGCTTCAAGCTCCGAACGAAACTCAGGCCTTGCGTTGTCAACGACAAGTGCGAGGGTGTTCGCATCCGCAAGGGTGTTCCTTTCGTTGAGCGTGAGTATGAGGTGCTGTCCAAGAGTTTCTTCCGAATAGAGCTTTACGCGCACATCGTCGCCATCCTCATCCGAAAGTGCGATCCGCTTCGGGGATGCACCTATACCGGCGGCTTCAAGCTGCTCGTATATGGAGTGGATGCCGCAGGGAAACTCAAGCACGAGGGTTTTACCTTCCTTGCCTTCAACTATCGCGTTGATCTTCATTCTATATGCCTCCCATATTCATTCCTTCGTCCTCGGTGTCCTCAACATCGATACGCTCAAGAAGCTTTTCAAGGCTGTACGGGCGTGTGCAGCAAACAAAGCCGCCGTCAACGAAACGACCGTCATATTTCTCAATGATATGCTTGCCGAACGCTTCAAAATCGAAGAATTCCTCCATATCTTCATGAAGATCGTATTCGGCAAAATTGTTCACGAAATAGCTGCCTATATCCTCCTCGTTCACGGCATGCGGAACAAACACGAAATCATCGAGTTCCGCTGAAACGGCAGCGATATCCGCCGCCTTGTGTGCGCCGGTTAGGGCGACTGCCGCCGCAAGCTTATCCCAATCCAAATAGTCGGGATCGATAGCCCGCATCATTACGTTTGCGCAGTACAGCCCTTCATCCCGAACAACGCGCATAAAGCAGTGGGAGAATGCACCGGTGTTGTCCGAATCCAAGGTGATCTCGCAGTCGGAATCCAAAAGCGCACCAACCCTTGCAAGCGCTTTCTCGATAGCAAGATCATCGGTCGGGAGCCGGATAAGCTCCTCTCGGTCATCTCTTTTCACAAGCACCGCAAAAGGGCTTTCTTCATAGTAGTATGGGGGAAAGCACCGACCGTCGTAAACCTCGGTAAGCTCCACAGCCGGATCGTACACAAGCAGACCGCGCTCCGTAATCTGCGTAAGCCCACGGTCAACGAGGTCTTTGCCGATAGCGGCATATTTTGGATCGGCTTCATCTCCTGTGGGAACGGAGCCCTCGGTGTTCAGAACATACGCCCTTCCGATCCTTCCGTAATCGCTCACATCCCTGCAGAGAGTGAACTTATCGAGGTTGAAGGTAAGGTTGATAAGGCTTTTCTCGGTCGGATCCTCGATCTTTGAAACGCCAACAAGGAATTGATCGGCTTCAAGCCTGTCGAAGCTGTCCATGCGCTTAGCGAGGTAGTTGAGCTCGTCGAGGTTCAAAAACCGGTCCCGGAGCATTTCAAGCTCCTTCGGGCAGTAGACCTCACTTACAAAAACCGAACTCGATGCGCTTATGCCGGAGGGGGCGTTTATCTCGTTGAGCGAGCCCCTAAGCTCGTTTTCCGATACGGGGAACTCAACATCCGCTGTAAGCTCACCGTTTTTGATTTGAATTCTGATCATGCCTTTCATCCTCGTATAATGATGTAGTAGTTTTTATTGTCCCTCTCCAAGGACATGTGCTACACTGTTTGGGATGCTGTGGATCGGTTAAATCCTCCTACCGCATGACGGTTTAAGAAAGGCTCCGACCACAGCCCTTTGCAGTATT
>JAFZJT010000022.1 GCA_017553815.1 Clostridia bacterium | reverse complement strand
TGATCTGATAGTCGTGTATCAGGAACTTGTTGAACGGGATGGCTATACGCGCAGCTACGGTGGGTTTAAGCGATATGTGGGACGATTGCGAAAAGCGCCGCCTGAGAAACGGAAGAAGCGAAAGAATAAACCGTATGCGCGAGCGGAGTTCCCGGGACAGAAGGTACAGATAGACGTGAAGCACGTGCCGAGCGAGTGCATCGTGAATGGACGAAAATACTATGTATTCGTAGCCGTAGATGAATACAGCCGCTGGGCATACCGGTATATGTACGAAGAAATAAGCACTTACAGCGCCCAAGATTTTGTCAAGCGGTTTCTGAAGGCTTTCCCGTACAAAGTGAAGCGCGTACAGACGGACAACGGTGCGGAATTCACCAAGCAGCTCAAGGTGAACGATCCGAACGATCTCACGCTGTTTGAGCAGAAACTCAAAGACGAGGGTATCGAGTATCAGCGCATTCGCGTTGCAACGCCGAGGCACAACGGGAAGGTGGAGCGGCAGAACGGTATCGATGGAACACGCTTCTACGATAAGCTGAAAATGTACTGCCTTGAGGACGGGCAAAAACAGCTTGCGGTCTATCAAAGAAAGTCAAACACCTATTGGAAAACCTGCCTTGATATGCGCTCGCCGAACGAGGTTCTCGCGTCCTTCGATGCCGAGCAAAAGAACGGGCAGTAAAGCTGAACGAAGGCCTGCGCGGACAGGTGTGTCCACGCAGACGGGCAGATAATTATACCGCTTCTCGCGCTGTCAAGGTCGGGTAGTATTTTCTCCCAGAATTATTTTACACTAACCCGATTTAGGCTCCCCAAAAGTCCGTTTGCTCGGAACGAAAAGCCAGCACGCTGCTCTTTTTGTATTTGCTCAAGGCTCATAAAAGCTTTTAAGTCATTTTTAAGATTTATCGTTATAATGTGCTTGAACTCAGAGAAAGGAGAAGCAAAATGAAGTACCGTCATGAGTGGAAGCATGAGATAAATTATGCCGATAAGCTCACCATGCTTGCGCGGCTTTCCGCCGTTATGAAGCGCGACCGCCACGCGATAAACGGCGCATACCGTATCCGCAGTCTGTATTTCGACTCGCAGGGCGACAGAGCGCTGCTTGAGAAGATAGACGGCGTGAACGAGCGCGAGAAATTCCGCATCCGTTTTTATAACGGCGACACCTCGTACATCGTGCTCGAGAAAAAGAGCAAGCTGAACGGCCTCTGCTCCAAGCTGAGCTGCCGCATATCGGCGGATGAAGCGCAGAGGATCGTGGACGGCGATCTCGCTTGGATGCCGTCGGCGGACAGGGCGCTTTTGGTGGAGCTGTATTCCAAGATGAACTCGCAGGGGCTAAGGCCCAAAACCATCGTGGACTACATGCGCGACCCGTTCGTGTTTGCCCCCGGCAACGTTCGCGTTACGATCGACTACGATATCCGCACGGGCATGTTTAGAACGGATTTTCTGAACCCCGAGACCCTGACGCTCCCCGCCGGGGACTCGCCCATAATACTTGAGGTAAAGTGGGACGAATTTTTGCCAGACATAATCAGGGACGCCGTCGGCCTTGAGAGCCGCCGCGTTTCGGCCTTTTCAAAATATCAGCAATGCCGCATCTACGGCTAATACAAAAATAAAGAACAATAGGATAACTAAAAATGACTTTCTCGGATATCTTCAAATCAAGCTTTCTTGAAAACATCGCCGCCGTCACCGTGCTCGACGTGGTTCTGACGCTCGTGCTTTCCTTCGGTATCGGCCTCTTCATCTTCTTCGTTTATAAAAAGACCTACAAGGGCGTTATGTACTCCTCGTCCTTCGGCGTGACCCTCATCGCGCTCACGATGATAACCTCCCAGGTCATCCTCGCCGTCACCTCAAACGTCGTGCTCTCCCTCGGTATGGTCGGCGCGCTTTCGATCGTTCGTTTCCGCACCGCGATAAAGGAGCCCCTCGACATCGCGTTCCTCTTCTGGGCCATCGCGGTCGGCATCATCCTTGCGGCGGGCATGATCCCCCTTGCCGTCATCGGAAGCGTCATAATCGGCCTCATTCTTCTCTTCTTCGTCAACAAGAAGCAGCATAAGAACCCCTATATCATCGTTCTCTCCTGCGACGGTCAGGATTCCGAAAACAAGGCGATGAAGTTCATCGGCGAAAACGTCGAGAAGTGCAGCGTCAAGTCCAAATCCGCGCAATCAGGCCTTGTTGAGGTCAATATGGAGGTGCGCCTCAAGGACGAAAGCACCGATTTCATCAACAAGCTTTCCGCGATGAGCGGCGTAAACAGCGCCGTGCTCGTGAGCTACAACGGCGAATACATGGGATAAGGAGCTGAGGGTAAAAATGTCAACGAGCAAGCATTTTGATAAATTCTGCATTGCCGCTGTCGCCGTCACCCTTGTTTTAACGATCCTCTTCATGTGCGGTGGCTCGCTCGGCCTTTCGGTCGCGGCAAAAACCGTGAAATATGCAAGCACGCTGTTCGACACCTCCTACGTTCACCGCATAGACATCGTGATGAACTATTGGGACGGATTCATCGAGACCTGCGAAAACGAGGAATACTCCGTCTGCACCGTGGTGGTGGACGGCGAAAAGCACGCAAACGTTGCGATAAGGGCAAAGGGCAACACCTCGCTATCCTCGGTTCGCTCCTCGGGCAGCCAAAGATACAGCTTCAAGCTCGAGTTCGACCACTACGAGAGCGCCAAGATGCTCGACGGGCTCGACAAGCTCTGCCTCAACAATCTGATACAGGATAATACGATGATGAAGGATTATCTTGTGTACATGATGATGGAAGATTTCGGCGTCGACAGCCCGCTCTGCTCCTTCGCGTACCTGACGGTCAACGGCGAGGACTGGGGTCTCTACTTTGCGGTGGAGGGCGTTGAGGACAGCTTCCTTTCAAGGAATTACGGCACTCAGACGGGCGACCTCTATAAGCCCGACAGCCTGAGCTTCGGCGGCGGCCGCGGCAACGGTAAGGGCTTCAATTTCGACGATCCGGACTTCGATTTCTTCGGTAAAGAAGGCGAAAGCGGCGAGGGCGGCTTTGACCCCGGCAGCATGTTCCCGGGCGGCTCCTTCCACGGAGGTTCCTTCCCCGGCATGGGCGAGGGCGGCTCGTTTGATCCGGGCAGCATGTTCCCGGGTCAGGGCGGCAGCGGCGAAAGCGGCGAAGGCGGCGGTCAAAGCTTCGATCCAGGCAGCTCCATGCCCGGCGGCATGGGCGGCTTCGGCGGCAGGGGCAGCGACGACGTCAAGCTCAAATACATAGACGACGCCCCCGAAAGCTATTCCAATATCTTCGACAGCGCAAAAACGGCGGTTTCGTCCGTCGACAAACAGCGCCTTATAAACTCGCTCAAGAAGCTGAGCTCCTACACCGACCTTGAGGACGTTCTCGATATGGAAGAGGTGCTAAGGTACTTCGTTGTGCACAACTTCGTTTGCAACGGCGACAGCTACACCGGCAGCATGATCCATAACTACTATCTGCATGAGTCGGACGGCAAGCTCTCCATGATACCCTGGGACTACAACCTTGCCTTCGGCACCTTCCGGGGCGGCAATGCTTCAAGCTCCGTCAACGCCTCGATAGACAACCCCGTTTCGGGAAGCTTGGATGACCGCCCGATGGTCGGCTGGATCTTCTCGGATGAGGAATACACCGAAAGATACCACGAGCTCTTCGCGGAGTTCATCGAAAAATGGTTTGCAAACGGTGAGCTTGAAAAGCTCATCGAGGACACAGCCGCGATGATACGCCCCTACGTTGAAAAAGACCCCACCAAGTTCTGCACTCTCGATGAGTTCGATCAGGGCGTGAGCGTCCTCTCCGAATTCGTTTCGCTACGCACCGAAGCGGTCAGCCGTCAGCTTAACGGCGACTCCACCGCGGTCGAAACCGGCGACATCAACCTTTCCGATATGGGCTCGATGGGCGGCGGAATTGGCGGCACGAGCGGCATGGATCCCGTTTCGATGATAAAGCTGACCGATAAGGACGGAAACGCAGTTGCGCTTTCCTCCCTTATCGAGGATACCTCAAACATAGCCTCCTTCACCCTCTCGGACGGCACCGAGATAGACCTCTTAAGCACGGATATGCGCGCTCTGATGGGGACGGATCTCTCCACCGTGGTTTCCCTGAAGGATAAGGACGGCAACGTTATCGACCTCTCGGAATACAC
>JAFZJT010000228.1 GCA_017553815.1 Clostridia bacterium | reverse complement strand
TTTTATCCGCACAGGTGTTGATTATCTTTCACGATTCAAGTATAATCGATATGTACCCGCGGGGCAACCGACAATGTGCGGGCATAAGAAAGAAAAGCAACACAAGCCTCCGCCGTGTTGCCGAACCGATAAAAAAGAGGTAATGCCATGAGTAAGACCGATGCGAGAGTGCGCTACACAAGGCGCATGATAAAGGAATCGTTCCTCTCCCTGCTGCGTGAAAAGCCCGTCAACAAGATCACCGTCAAGGAGGTCTGCGAGGCGGCAGAGATCAACCGCGCTACATTCTATTCCCATTACAGCGACTGCTTCGCGCTGATGGAGAGCATAGAGCAGGAGATACTCGACGCGTTCGCAAAGTCGCTTGGAAGGATAGGCGTGTTCGACGTGAGCTCGCTCGTCGAGGCGATCTATGAAATGGTAGAGCAGCACGGGGAGGCCTGCCGCGTGCTGATATTCGGCGGCGCGAGCCCGACCGTGCTTTCGAGGATGATAGCTCTCGCAAGGGAGCCGGGCATAGCGGCATGGAAGCAGCAGCTTAACGCTACGGACGCCGAGCTTGAGATGCTCTTCACCCACCTTTCCAACGGGCTAATGCACGTCGTTGTAGAAGGCTACGATAAGTACCAGCGCGAGGAGGTCGTTTCGTTCATCGACCGGATCGTCAGGAGCAGCATGGAGCTGTTCAGATGAGTGTGGCGAGGTAAAGGTGTGTGAATTAGTGAGAATATAGCCCCGTTCGGAAATCATAATCACATCGAAAGGAGATTTGAAAATGGACATCACCTATACCAAACACAGAGAATATTATTATCCCGATCTCGCACTACCACCTCAGCCGTACGGGGATATCGGCCGCTTCGGACGTATGCGCAAGAAGTTCTTGAAAGAACACCAGCCTGACACCTTCGCGTTGATGCTGATGGAAAACACCCTGACTCAGCACCTCATCGCCATTGACCGCGAAGCCAATGAGCAGATCGACCTCATTACCTCCCAGCTCGCCCAATCAGAAGGCGTCACCGAAGACCTCAAATCCCGCGATCAGCTCGGCTGGATACAGGCAATGAACTCCTGCCGGGCAAGAGCAGAGGAACACGTCATGCGCGATAGAGTTCTTGCTTGAACGCAATCACGGACGGCACATCACTATTGTGTGGTCCGTTTTTTCTTGATTTATAGGCAGCTATTAAAACCATACTATTGCTTCTATGTTTGAGCTAACATACCGATGAACTTCGCATTAGTTCCGCTTGCTTGTATTATATATAATGTGCGCAAATTGTACCGTGCTTATTATTCACTGATATGTTACAATCAAAGCGAAGTGAAATGCAGGGAGGCTGGCGGCTGTGGATTTTGGAAAAAAGATAGCAGATGCAAGAACCTCAGCAAATATAACACAGCAGGAGCTCGCAGACAAGCTCTTTGTTTCGCGCGAGCTTATTTCAAAATGGGAAAACGGATCGCGTCGTCCTGATTTTGAAACCGTGAGTCAAATAGCAGAAGCTCTCTCGATTTCACCGGATTCTATTGTTCGAAAGGAAGATCGCGTTTTCGAGGAGCTTGAAGATTGTGTCCCTGACGAATGCAGCATTCCGCGCGAACATCTTTCGGCTTTAATAGGATCGTTTATTTCGAAGCTTCCTCAGCCTGATGCAGGGTTGTTTTTTCGAAGATACTATCAGTTGGGCTCATATTCGGAGATAGCAAAACTCTTTGGCATGAGCGAAAGCAAGGTTCGTAGCCGTCTTTCCAGAACAGTAAGAAAGCTGAAAGCTTTTTTGAAGGAGGAGTATAAAAATGACCGAAACCAGAATGTTTGATGCAATAGCGCATATCGACGAGGATATAG
>JAFZJT010000227.1 GCA_017553815.1 Clostridia bacterium | reverse complement strand
CTTTTTCAAAAATACATTGTGATGTAAATCCTCTTCATTGTCGGCAAACCAAGAATCCAGTTTTTTAAGAAACAGACCCCTATAATCGTCGGCCTTATGGTCGATAATCCAGTTATCAATATAATCAGAATACTCTACGTTCTTTTTATAACTTATATCAAATTCTATTTCTATTTGCGGGGGAAGAATGGATTCCTATTATAATTTCTGTAAATCTTCCATCCGAGAAATATGCCGAACGAAATACCAAGTACAATAAGAAATAGATGTTGATTAAACACTAATCCGTTCACCAAGTATCCTCCTTTACCATTTAGTCCCCTACAATAGCCAAACTCACAACGGATTCTTCCCAGCCGTTCCCGCCTTTCTCGGGTATTTCGCGCTCAAAGCCGCGTTTTTTTCGGCAATAACGATATTCCTTTCGCCCCATTCGGGCTCGGATTTCAGAATCCTTGCCTTGGCGTTCAGCAGCTTCAGCGCGTTTTGAGCGTTCGTAAGCTCCTCCGCCGCGCCGGGCCCCTTGTACATCAGCGAGCATCCGCCGACCTTGACGAACGGAAGCGTCCACTCCGCCACGACGCGAAGCTCCGCAACGGCGCGGGAGAGCGCGAAATCGAAGCGCTCGCGGTATTTTTTATCCCTGCCGCCGTCCTCGGCGCGTGTGTGGACCGTGACGGCTCCGAGCGAGAGCGCGGCGTTCACCTCGTCCAAAAAAGCAATGCGTTTATTGAGAGAATCGAGCAGGGTCAGCTCGATATCGGGGCGCAAAATGCAAAGCGGAACGCCCGGAAGCCCCGCGCCCGTGCCGACGTCGATGACCTTCGCACCCTCCGTAATCTCGCCCATCGGGATAAGGCTGTCCGCAAAATGCCGAAGCACGACGCCCTCGGGGTCGGTCACGGCGGTCAGATTCATAACGTTATTGCGCTCGATAAGCATTTCGTAGTATGTAATTAGCTGTTCCGTCTGCGTTTTATCCGCCTGCGGGATGTGCCTGGCGATCAGCTCGCGCACCTTGCCGCTATCGGGAACTACCTGCTGTTTCATGCTTGCTCTCCCCCGCTTTCGCCCGAGTTTTCGATGATTTTATCCGCGCCGAGCGCCTTCAATCTTATCAGTAGCACCGCGATATCCGAGGGCGAAACGCCCGAGATACGGCTCGCTTGACCGAGGCTGCGCGGGCGCTGCGCCGCGAGCTTCTGCCGCGCCTCAAGCCTAAGACCGCTGATTGCGGCGTAGTCCAAATCGTTTGGCAATAAGATGTTTTCTTGGCTTTCAAAACGCCTTATGCGCTCGTTTTCGCGCTCGATATAGCCGCCGTAATGCGCCTCGATCTCGACCTGCTCGCGAGCTTCTTCCGAGACGTTCGGCAGGCTGTCAAAAAGCAATTGCAGATCGGTATAGCCTATGGAGTTGCGCTTTAAAAGCTCCGAAAGGCGAACGCCCGTAATCACGCAGCTCTCGCCCTTCTCCGCAAGGAGCCTGTTCAGCGACTCGCTTGGCGGCACGACGGCTCCGAGCGCCTGCTTCGCCCGCACTATCTCTTCCTTTTTGCGCATCAATTTATCGTACCGTTCATCGGAAACAAGCCCGATATTCCGACCGAATTCGGTCAGGCGCAGGTCGGCGTTATCCTGCCGTAAAATGAGCCGATACTCCGCTCTGCCAGTCATCATGCGGTAGGGCTCGTTCGTGCCCTTGGTGGAAAGGTCGTCCGCAAGCACGCCGATATAGGCGTCCGAGCGCTTCAAAACGAGCGGCGGCTCGCCGCGAACGAACTGCGCGGCGTTGATTCCCGCAAGGATGCCCTGCGCCGCGGCCTCCTCATAGCCGCTCGAGCCGTTGAGCTGGCCCGCGAAGTACAGCCCCGCGATATTTCGGCTCCCGAGCGTCGGGTCGAGCGCCGTCGGGTCGATGCAGTCGTACTCGATAGCGTATCCAAAGCGCGTTATCTCGCAGTTCTCCATTCCCTCGATGGTGCGAAGCGCCGCGAGCTGAACGTCCCTCGGAAGGCTCGTCGAAAAGCCTTGAACATACATTTCGTCTGTCGATTCTCCCTCGGGTTCAATGAAAAGCTGATGCCGCTCCTTATCCGCGAAGCGCACGAGCTTATCCTCGATAGAGGGGCAGTAGCGCGTGGGCGCGGCGTTTATCCTGCCGCTGAACATCGGCGAGCGGTCGAGCCCCGCGAGTATGGCCTCGTGCGTCCTCTCGTTCGTATAGGTCATGTGGCAGGGAAGCTGGAGCCGCGAATTTTCCTTGGTTAAAAAGGAAAACTTCGGAATAGGCTCATCCCCCGCCTGCTCGCTCATCCGCTCGAGCGCGAGGCTGCGCTTCAATACGCGCGGCGGCGTGCCGGTTTTAAAGCGGCGCAGCGAAAAACCGAGCTCCGTGAGCGAATCGGAGAGCCCCTCGGCGCGCGCAAGCCCGCTCGGCCCCTGTTCGCGGCTGTATTCGCCGATATGGATGCGACTTTTCAGGTACACGCCCGTGCAAACGACGAGCGCACGGCAGGAGTATTTGGTGCCGCCCGCGCAGATGACGCCCGACACCCTGCCGTTTTCAACGAGTATCCGCTCGCATTCATCCTGAGTAATTGTAAGAGAATTTTCCCTTTCAAGAACGCGCTTCATGCGCAGGTGATAGCGGTTTTTATCGATCTGGGCGCGCAGCGAATGCACTGCGGAACCCTTGCTGAGATTCAGCATCCGCATCTGAAGGAAGGTCTCGTCCGCCGCAAGCCCCATTTCGCCGCCGAGCGCGTCTATCTCGCGCACGAGATGCCCCTTGCTCGTTCCGCCTATCGCGGGATTGCAGGCGCAAAGCGCTATCGAATCGAGGTTAAGGCAGAGGATGAGCGTGCGAAGCCCAAGCCGCGCACAGCAAAGTGCCGCCTCGACCCCGGCATGACCCGCACCTGCAACGATTATGTCGAATTTTTCTGAATATTTATAAGTCATTATGATTTATTTATCGGGCTTTCCCCTTGGTTTCACACCCTGCAAACGCTCATCTCCCCGCTGCAGTCCACGCCGAACGGCGGCTCGATCACGATGGTTTTTCCGCTCAATGATTCGAGTGCGCCCGAAAGCTTCGGAAGCTCCACGCGCACCGCCGCGAGCAGGAGACGATTTGGAAAGAGCCTGTTTTTGCGCCGGTCGCCGTATTTGTCGTCCCCTATGACGGGACAGCCGATATGCGCGAGGCTTGCGCGAATTTGATGCGTCCTGCCCGTAAAAAGTTCTATTTCAAGAAGGCTGATTTTTTCGCCGTTCAAGCTGAAGGTCTTGATTACGCGATAGCCCGTTTTCATCTCGCGCGAGTTCCGCGTAGGGCTGTCAAAAACGCTGACCCTCGCTCCCTCCGCGTCCTTCTCGGCATGGAGAGTGAGAATATCCTCTCTTTTCGGCGGGGCGCCGAAAATATAAGCCTTGTATAGCTTTTTTATATCACGCGAAGCAAAATGCGCCATCAGCTCATCCCTCACAATTTCGTTTCTTGCAAAGAGCACGAGCCCGCTCGTCGCCGCGTCGAGCCGATGCACCGGGTAGACCTCGCCGAAAGCGAGCGAAAGCCGCGCCTCGAGCGTGTCCTCTCCACCGTCCGCAACCGCGACCGAGATATCGGGCGTTTTGTTGACGGCGATTAGTTCTTCGTCGATATAGGAGCAGCGCACGCCGTTCGTCAGCGCGATCAGCTCCCCGGTGAAATTAGCCCAGCTTGCGCCGTGCGGCACGCTCGTGAAGGTCAGGCTCTCATGGAGCGTCGGGTGCTCGAAGGTCAGGCTGTAGGCGTAGAGCGCGATCTGCTGCCCCGCCCGCGCATTTTTGTTGTATCGTTGGTCGCCGTAAAGCGGCCTGCCCATCCCCGCGAACTGCGCCCTGATCTGATGATGCCGCCCGGTTTGAAGCGAAATATCGACGAGCGACTGCGAATTTTTCTCGGCAACCAAAGCAAAATCGAGCTTGGCAAGCTGTGCTCCTGGCGTGTCCTTCGATACGATGCGCGAGGAGTGCGTATTCTCATCTCGAATGATATAATCTGTAAGACTTCCAAACGCGGGAAACGAGCTTTCGACTATCGCAGCGTATTTTTTAACAAGCTTTCGCGCCTTTACGGCTTCGGTCAGCCTCGCGGCCGCCTTGCTCGTTCGCGCAAAAACCATCACGCCGCCCACCGGCCTGTCGAGACGGTGAACAAGCCCGAGATAGACCTCGCCGGGCTTATTATACTTTTCCTTAATATAGTTTTTCGCTTCGGACAGAAGATCCGCGTCGCCGCTCGAGTCCGCCTGCACGGGCATATTCACGGGCTTTTCGACGACCAGCAGATGATTGTCCTCATAGATGACCCTCAGCATGAGCCGAAAAGCATGCTAAGAAAGCCAAGGATGACGGTGAGAATTCCGTAATTCATAGTTATGCACTCCTCCGTTCAGTTTTCGCGCCACCATCTGCCGGTGCAACCGCAGGGCAGTATCAGCTCTCCCCCGCCCACGGGCAGACCTATCTCGTCCGCCTCTATCTTGCCGCCGCGATTTGAGAGCGCGACCTTTAAAACGTTCTTCACAACGGCGGGAGCAAGCCCCGTCGTGTACGAATTGATAAGGAAAAAACCCGCGTTTTCGCTGAGAAGGTCGCAGGCCTCGCTGACGAGCGGGAACAGCCCCTCCTCGATGCGCCACATCTCGCCCGTCGGTCCCCTGCCGTAGCTCGGCGGGTCCATGAGAATGCCCTCATACTCCCTGCCGCGCCGCTTTTCGCGCTGCACAAATTTCAAGCAGTCATCGATAATGAACCGCATCGGCCTATCGGAAAGCCCGGATTCGGCAAGGTTGTTCTTCGCCCAGGCGACCATGCCCTTCGCCGCGTCCACGTGCACGACCTCCGCGCCCGCCTTGGCAAGCGCTAGCGTCGCACCGCCGGTATAGGCAAAAAGATTCAGTACGCGGAAGGGTTCGCCGTGCTTTCTCTTGAATCTTTCCACGATGCCGCTCATGAAATCCCAGTTCACCGCCTGCTCGGGAAAGAGCCCCGTATGCTTGAAGCCCGTCGGGCGAACGATGAAGCGAAGCTCCTTATAGGTGATCGTCCAGCTCTCGGGCAGCCTGCGCTTGAAATCCCATTCGCCGCCGCCCGAATGCGAGCGGATATAGTGCGCGTCGCAGTAATCGGGCGTCTTCATCGGCCAGATCGCCTGCGGGTCGGGGCGCAGGAGCACCACGTCGCCCCAGCGCTCGAGCTTTTCGCCGTTTCCCGCGTTTATTATTTCAAAATCCTTCCAACCGTTTGCCAAATACATATCAGTTTTCCTCGGCGTTTTTGCCCATTATCGTATCGTAAATGCTCATAAGCTCGTCCTTGCTGAAATACTCGATAACGATCTTGCCGCGCTCGTCCGAGCCCGAAAGGCTGACCTTCGTTCCGAGCCGCTCGCGCAGCGCGTCCTGCGCCTTTTTAGCGTCATTCGACAGCTTTTCGCGCTTCGGCTGGCGCTTCTCCATAGCGGCTTTTTCAAGCGCCTGCTTGACCCTTTGCTCGGTCTCGCGAACGCTCCAGCCCTCCCTCGCGGCAGCCGCTGCAAGGCTGATCATAAGCGCGTCGTCCGGCACGGAGCCGAGAACGCGGCAGTGTCCCGCTTGGAGCTTTCCGTCATAGAGAAGCTGCTGCACCTGCTCGGGAAGTGAAAGTAAACGCACGGAATTTGCTATTGCAGGTCGTGATTTTCCGAGTCGCTTTGCGACCTCGTCCTGCGTAAGATCGTGCTCGTCCATCAGCAGACGGATCGCGCGCGCTTCCTCCATTGCATTTAGATTCTCGCGCTGAAGGTTTTCTATCAGCGAAACCTCGAGAATCTCCTGCTCGCTCAGTTCACGAATCAAAACAGGAACCTCGTTCAGACCCGCGAGCCTTGCAGCGCGGAAGCGGCGCTCGCCCGCTATTATGGTGAACCTTTCGTCGTTTTTGCGAACGATTATCGGTTGCACTACACCATGCTGCTCGATGCTGGTCGCGAGCTCTTTGAGCTTTTCCTCGTTGAATACCTTTCGTGGCTGCTCCGCGTTGTTGTCGATCAGATAGACCGATACCATCCGCACCTGCGTGGGATCTCCCAAATTTGCGCCGCCGAGCAGCGCGTCAAGTCCTTTTCCAAGCCCCTTCATATTTTCTCCCTGTGATGATTATTCAATATTCAATGGGTATCTTCCAATTTGAAACTCGGTTCTGCATTCATTCCTCGGTGGGCGGCTCTCCCCCGCCGTCGGCCTCAAGCAGCTCTTCGGCAAGGCTCGTATAGGCTCTCGCGGCGCCGCATTTCGGGTCGTAGACGGTGATGGGAAGGCCGAAGCTCGGCGCCTCTCCAAGGCGAACCGAACGCGGAATGACGGTGTTATAAACCTTATTCTGAAAGAATTTTTTAACCTCGGACACGACCTGATTGGAGAGCCTTGTGCGCGAGTCATACATCGTCATCACAACGCCCTCGACGACGAGATCGGGGTTTAGATTGATGCGGACGAGCTTCACGGTGTTCATAAGCTGTGAAAGCCCCTCGAGCGCATAGTATTCGCACTGGATCGGCACGAGCAGTGTGTCGGCGGCGGCAAGCGCGTTGAGCGTCAAAAGCCCAAGCGACGGAGGGCAGTCGATGAAGATATAGTCGAACCTGTCCGCAACGCCCCTAAGCGCGTTCTTGAGCTTGAACTCGCGGGACATCTGGCTCACAAGCTCTATCTCCGCGCCCGCAAGCTCTATACGCGCTGGCAGCGCGAACAGACCCTCGACCTGCGTTTCAACGAGAATCTTCTCGGCGGAGATGCCGTTTATAAGCATATCATACACGCTGTATTCGCAAATTTCTTTTTCGATTCCAAGTCCGCTCGTAGCGTTGCCCTGAGGATCGATGTCGATCAGCAGCGCGCGCTTGCCCTGCTCCGCAACGCAGGTCGCGAGATTCACCGCAGTGGTGGTCTTCCCCACCCCGCCCTTTTGATTTGCTATCGCTGTAATCTTAGCCATGCCTTCCTCCAAATTTGCTGATTCTGACGGCGCATCCGTATTGCCCTTATTATACACTTTTTACGCGGTTCGCGCAATATGCCCGCGAAATGTTTCACGGGAAACATTTTGACCCGTCTGCGGAGTTAGCAGCACAGGTCAAACAGTGAAAATATCAGATTTTATTTAAATCACCGATTACAGAGCGGTTATTATCCCATTCGCATAGACGGGAACGACGTTTGAGCTGTCTTCGGTAAGACAGTATTCGATATCCGTTTTATAGCCAAGCGAAGCCAATCGGCGGCAGTGGCGTGTCGTCATCAGGTCGAAGCTTCCGTTTTTGAGGCAGTTATAAAGATTGAGGCAGATAAGCGCAATATCGGAAAGCTCTGCGCCAGGGACAAAGTGGAGAATCGACTCGATGATCGAGCCTGCGGCACAATAGTCGTCGGCGGAAACAACGCCGTCAGTGCCGGAGCAAACCATAAGGATATCCCTCGATTCGCAGGCGGCGGCTCTGGCTGCGGCGGTTCGGTTGCTCATCGCTCCGAGTATTACTCGCGCACCGTCACGCATTCCGCAAATCGCATTTGTGCCATTCGAGGTGCTGATTATGACGGTCTTACCCGCCACCGTTTGCGCGTCGTACTCAAACGGAGAGTTGCCGATGTCGAAGCCGGTCAGCCTGCTACAGCCGCGCTCCCCGCCGAGAATGCAGTCCCTCTGCCCTATTGCCTGCGCCAGAGAAACGGCTTCATTCGGCTCGAGCACGGGAACTATCTTCTCCGCTCCGTTCTCAAGCGCCGTGATGATCGCACTCGTGCAGCGAAGCACGTCGATCACGATAACCGTGCTCGACGTAATAATCGCATGGTTTATTCGCTCACCATATGTAATAATATTGATATTCATGGTTTCCTCTCCGAATTAATTTCCTGTTCCACGCCATTATACCATAAATCCGTATTCATTTCAAAGATTCTTCTAACCGATAAGCAGCAGGCGCACGAGCGCTATCCCGCTCACAGTGCCGACAAGTCCGCTAATCAGCGCCGCGGGCAAGGCATACCTCGCATTTCGCACCCCCGCCGCGCCGCAATAGATCGAGAGCGTATAGAAGATCGTTTCAGTGCTGCCTACAGTCACTGATGCGCACAAACCTATGAAGCTGTCCGCGCCGTGGATCGATAGCAGATCGGACAGCATTGCAAGCGCGCCGCTTCCGGAAAACGGGCGCAGTATCACAAGCGCTGCAAGCTCTCGAGGAATACCAATGAATTCGAGCACGGGAGCACAAAGTTCGGCTAAATAGGCGTCCGCGCCGGAGCTTCTGAATAGCGCAATAGCCGCAAGCATCGCTCCAAGGTTCGGAAGCAGACCGATAAGCGTCAGAGCTGCTTCCTTTGCTCCCTCAATAAATGCGTCATAGCAATCAACACCCTTGATTGAGGCATAGATCATCAGAATAATGACCCCGATAGGAACGATATAGTTCATCTTTTCAGCGCCTCAAAGAATTTGCATGTCAGCACCGCTGAGGCGGCGGCAAATACCGAGGAAACAAAGGTAGGGAGCACCACCGAATACGGATCGGCTGAGCCGCAGGCGCTTCTTACAGCGATCACCGAGGTCGGAAGAAGCTCCACTGCAGATGCATTCAACGCAAGAAACATGCAGATTTCCCTGCTTGCAATGCTCTTTCGCCCGTCTTGCTCCGAAAGCCGCTTCATCGCCTCGATCCCAAAAGGAGTTGCGGCATTGGCAAGCCCGAGGAAATTTGCAGATAGATTCAGAGCAACCGGTGCGGCGGCTTCGCCGATATTCGGCATAACCATGCGCAGCGGTCTTCGCATCAGCCTTGCAAGCTTATTTGTCAGCCCGGCGTGCTCGGCGATATTGATAAGCCCCATCCACAGAAGATAGGAGCCTGCGAGAGTCAATATCAGCTCAAGCGCGGAGTCCGCGCCCCTTGTCAGGGCTTCGAGCGCCGCACCCGGCTCGCCCCGCAGCGCTAAAAGGATCGCTCCCGTGCAAATCATTATTGTAAATATCCGTCCCATCATATCGCAATTCTATGCAAAGATGAATCGGTTATGACGGAGCGGCTTGAACGACTTTTATCAGAATAAGGGGTGGTGGCCGCATATCATGAATGAGAAATGAAATGGAAGTGAAGTACATGGGAATGGGAAACAGAAAAGGAATGTTTCACGGGAAACATTCCTTGGGCAAGTCGCTTAAACGCAAATAGCGGCGCGAACATGGGGCGGCGGTGGAGTGCAGCTGAGCATCATTCCCATTCGACCGCGTCTATCGAAACGAGGTATTCCTCCATAAAGTCCATGTAATCGTCCACAAAGCGCATCAAATAGGTCTTATAGGCGGGATACTTCTTAACGAGCGCCGTCTGCATGCGCTCGAAGACCTCATCCTCATCATAGGGCTCATCATCGCCGATCTCATCGAGATACTTCGCGTCGATAGCGAGGAGCTCGTCGAGCATCGACGAAAAATCGGCCTCGGAAATGAAATCGAAATCACCCTGATTCTTGTATTTTTCAGCAATGTATAGCTTTGCCTGAGTAAGATCAAGTTCCATGATTGCCTCCGTATCAATACTCAAAAAATTATTTATCTGTTGGTTGATAAATCAGTCTACAATAACAAAATCAACGTCACTGAGCCTCGAAGAGAACTTTGCAGAGAAGCCGCCCCCGTCCTGCTTTGGCGAAGCGCCGAGCACGACGGTAGAAACATTGTGCGTCTTTGCAAAGCCAACGAGCGCATCCACAACATCGTCCTCTCTGAGTATAGCAAGCTCCGCGTCGACAAGGCTTGCGCAGGTGAACAGAAATTCGATCGCATCGGGATCGGAAACGAAATTCAAAAATACGCGCCCCGTCTGTACGCAGTGGACGATATAGAACGGCTGAGCGTCGCCGCGAAGCTCGACGCCGCGCTCGATAAGCCTTTCGCAGGAGCGCTGACCCGTTACGCAGACCATAAGCGCGCCCATTTCGTTATTCACGGTCACACGCTCCTGCGCAGCGCGGGTAGCCTCCAGTGTAGGGCGTGTGTATTTTTTTGCCATTGGATCACTCCGTTCGTTGTTTGGTTTTCAAATATCAGTCTTCAAGCTTGATCTCGGGGCGCTCACGCCCGCTGAATCGAGCCGAAAGCAGCGCCTCCTGCATCTTATCCGGCATTATGCGCGCCTCGGGGTTCTTCAGCGCCGCGATCACCTCATTCACGCTCTTTGCGACGGTGTATAGGCGCAAAAACAATCCGTGGGTAAAGCCGTCCTCAACATATCGATCAAATTGAGCGAGCAGATTATCATAGAATCCGTCAAGGTTTACTATTATAATCTCCTTATCGATATAGCCGAGCTGCTTGAGCGTGATGACCTCCATCAGCTCCTCAAGCGTTCCGAAGCCGCCGCCGAGGGCGATGAAAGCGTCGCTTTTGTCCTCCATAAGCGCCTTTCGCTCGTGCATGGTCTCTGTTTCGATGCGCTCGGTGCAATGCTCGAAATAGATGCCGGGAATGTTTAGCTTCTTCGGGATAACGCCGATTATCTCGCCGCCTTCACTATGCGTGCCTCTTGCCGCCGCGCCCATGAGCCCGGTCGTGCCCGCACCGAAGACGAGCGCAAAGCCGTTTTTCGCAAGCGCAGCGCCAAGCTCCTCGGCAAAATCTATATGCGCCTTGGGTATGGCGCTGTTTGAAGCACCGAATACGCAGATGTATTTCTTATCACTCATATTACCTCTCGCGGGGGAGGGAATGCCCCCAAATTGCATTATACCATCTTTTGAACCAAAATGAAAACCCCAAATTCCGTAAATGCGGTAAATAAATTGTTAATTTTTTATGACTTTTGGCGAAACAGCGTCAAAACATGTGCAAATACGGACTATTTCGCAAAACCTCGGCTCTTCCTTATCAATATATAAAAAATCCCGTGCTTATCCGCTCAAAGTGCTTGTAATAAAGCGAAAACTTTGGTACAATACGTCACGGAAAAAACAGAGTAGAAAGCAGTGAGTTTGAAGTGTCGGGCATACAGGGAGTTGATGCCCGAACGAAAACTTCCCGAGCGTAAATCAGTTATGCGCTTGGCAACGGTTGCTGTGCTGCTTTCGCATCCCGCTGGCTATACAGAAGGAACGCTTCCTTTTTGTAGCGACGAGAACGCTGTTATAAGGAGGTATTTTTTTATGAAACTCAAAAAAGTCACATGCACGCAGTGCGGCGCCGCGCTTTCTGCGAATGAAATGGACTCATCATTGCAATGCGAATACTGTGGAACCGCTTTCTCGGTTGAAAAAAGCGTTCCGACCGCGAAAAACACTTCTTCCGCCGCCATGCCCCTGCGCATGATGGTGGTGATCGCGCTTCTGATCGCTATCTACGTTGTGCTCGACCGCATCGTGCCGTCCGTCAAGCTTCCCGGAGCGAAGATCGGCTTCTCGTTCGTTGCGCCGTTCGTTGCGGCGATGCTCTACGGTCCGATCGCGGCCATGCTCGTTTACGGGCTGGGCGACTTCGTAGCGGCGCTGCTGTTTCCGTTCGGCACCTACCACGTCGGCTTCACGCTCGTTGCCGCCGTCATGGGCATCATCCTCGGTCTGTTCCTGCACGAAAAGCCCCTTGAAGCCTTCGGTATCGACAAGCTCCGTGGCAAGATCAAACTATTTCCCAACATAATCATACCCGTGCTTATAAACTGCCTTATCCTCGGTCTGCTCGTGAACACGATCTGGGTATCGCAGCTCTACGGAAGCAAGACATATTTGGGCTGGTTCGTTTACAGGCTGACGGAATATGCGATACTCGTTCCCGCGCAGATCATCATTGCTCCGATGCTTCTCAAACTCTGCGAACAGCTCAAAAAGGCGGGCATAGGCAGTACCTCGTTTTCCAAGAAAAGGAGCAAAGCATGAACTACAAAGAATCCCTTGAATACATAGATTCCGTTAGCTGGAAGGGCAGCCGCCCGGGTCTTAGCCGCATAACGGAGCTGCTTGCGCTTTTAGGCAACCCCGAAAGGGAAGTTAAGTGCGTCCACGTCGGCGGCACGAACGGCAAGGGCTCTTTCTGCGCGATGCTGACCTCCGTGCTGATCAAGGCGGGGTATTCGGTCGGCACCTTCACCTCGCCATATATCGAGACCTTCACCGAGCGCATCCAACTAAACGGCGAAAACATCCCCGAGGACGAGCTCGCCGAGGTCGCGACCTATATCCGCCCATTCGCGGATTCTATGGACGACATCCCGACTTGGTTTGAGATGATAACCGCCATAGGCTTTGAGTATTTCAAGCGTAAAGGGGTGGACGTTGTCGTGCTCGAGGTCGGCATGGGCGGAAGGCTCGACGCCACGAACGTTATCGAGGCGCCCATGCTCTCCGTCATAACCGGCATTTCGCTCGATCATACCGAGTATCTCGGAAATACGATCGATGCGATAGCGGGGGAGAAGGCGGGCATCATCAAGCCCGGCTGCCCCGTGCTGTTCGGCGGCGAAAACACCGCTGCGGAGCGCGTCATCGCTTCGGCGGCGGAGGAGAAGGGCTGCGCATTCTACAGCACCGACCATGCTTCGCTCAATATAAAAAATTGCAGTATGGACGGCAGCATCTTCGATTACAAAACCCATGATGACGTCAGGCTTAGCTTGCTCGGCCTGTATCAGCCGATGAACGCTTCAAACGTTATCGAGGCTGTGGAGATACTGCGCAGTGGCGGTCTTGAGATCTCGGAAAAGGCGCTATATGACGGGCTTTTCTGTGCAAAATGGAAGGGTCGTTTTGAAAAGATGTGCCAAGACCCCCTCGTTTTCTTCGACGGCGGGCATAATATCGAGGGCGCGGGCGCGGCTGTTGAAACCGTCAAGCGCTATTTCGAGGGTCGCAGAATCAATATCCTGAGCGGCGTTATGGCCGATAAGCAGTATGAGGAGATGGTCGCGATCATGACGCCCGTTACGCGAAAAGCGTTCACCGTTGCGCCAGACAATCATCGCTCGCTCGATGCGGAGGAATACGCCGAGGTGTTCCGCTCGATGGGTATCTCCGCCGAGAGCTTCGCAAATTACGACGATGCAGTCGCGGCGGCTGTCAAGGCCTCTTGGCTCGAGCGTGTGCCTCTTCTGGTGCTCGGTTCGCTTTATGCCTACGGCTCGTTCAAAACCGCGCTCAACGGCTATCTGGCGGCGAACGAACGTGGGGGAGGGGAAGCAGCTGATTTTCCGGATGAAAAATAGCTGCGGCTCGTGCCGCCCGCATCAATTGGACAAAAGGCGGTATGGCGTTGACTTCATACTGCCTTTATTATATAATTGGAGAAGGAAAATGCCGCCTTGAGCCTGTTTTATGCGCGGCGGCATAAAGAAGGGAGAAAAGAATGTTCAAATTTCTTGGAAAAAAGCCATTGCCCATAATGATCGCGCTGCTGAGCTTTCTGATCGGCCTTATTGGCTGCAGCTGCGGAAGCAAGACCACTCCCGGCGAGAACGGCAAGGGCAAGATGAAAAAGGATAATCCGCTGTATTCGCTCGAAGAGGTGCGGGAGCTCAATGAAAACCTCGAGGCGCCGCTCATGCTCGGCGCAAGCGAGGAAGATGTCAAAGCCTACGGCTATGAGGCGATGGAAAACGGCATCGAGCATCATATTATGAATTACCGATGCAAGAACGCGAAGGATATCGGCTACACGGTCGGCACGAGGGAGCTTTATTACGGCGAACCCTCAAAGAACACGAAGCTCTACGTCACCGCCTTCCGCATCGTTCCCGCGGGCAAGACCATCGAAAAGAACGCTGACGGCAGCACCACGCCCGTTTACGAGACAACGCGCAGCGTTTTCGACATCAAGGTGGGCGACATTATCACCGAGGCTCGCGAAAAGCTGATCAGCCGCGGCTACGAGGTCGTGTTTGAGGAGCAGTTTCAAGGCGGTCTTCCCAAAACGCTGGACAACGCGTATAGAAAGGGCGCGGTCATGATAACCCTCGGCGCTGAGAGCGGCCTTGGCGATATCTCGCAGATCTACGTTTGGATCCCCTACAACGAGCCCGAGATAAACAGTTTCAATGAGAAGTGCAATCTGCCCGTCGATCTTGGAAATATGTATTCCATAATGATGAATTCGGACTTCAAATACGTTCAAAACAGCAAAACGAACGTAACGAGAACCTACGGCGCGGAGGACGGCTCCGTTGCGATAATGCGCGGCTTCCCGGATTACCGCGACATGTCCATGACCGCGGAGGTCGGCTTCATCTCGGATAAATACGACGTTCTTGGCGTTAAATGCGGAATGAGCGAGCAGGAGGCCGGAAACCTTCTTATCGCGGGCGGATGCACCGAGGATGAGAGCGGCTACTTCATCTGGGGCAGCGTTGCCGCCGTGCGTTTGACCGTTGAAAACGGCGTTGTGACCAAAGTCACGGCCTGTTTGCGGCCTTCGACGAATCTAACGAATATCGAGATCAAAACCAACGGCTGATAAAACAGAAGCGCTTACTTCTTTCATTTGGAAACGCCCAAGTGCGTTTCCTTTTTTATTCTGTATAATGAAAAAACGCTATGAGCTTATGCGCCCAAGGCGTTTTATTCAAAGCAATTTTTCAGTTTCCGTTCAAAAGCTTTTCATCAGTCACAACGCGAATGCCCGATCGGATATTGACGATATGCGCGTGTCGAATATTCTTCTCCTGCTCGCCGTCGAGCGTGAAGTCCACGGGCTTATCGCCGAGGATCGTAACGTCCACCTCGCTCGCGTGGAAGATGCGGATGTATTCGCATTTCATCTCGCCGCTCGCGATCGCCGCGGCGACCTTTGAAAAGCCTATCGCGTCCTCGGGATACTTGATAAGGATTATCTCGAATATCCCGTCGTTCATCTCGACGAGATCGTGATTGAGCCTTATAACGCCGCCGAGCACATGGGAATTGCTGATCGCGCAGAAGCCGAAATCATCGACTATCTCCTCGCCGTTGATGATGAACCTCGCCTTTATCGGAACTATGTTTCTAAGCGATTCTATGCCCTTTGCAAGATAGGCGATGGGACCGAAAATGTTCTTCGCCGTTTGGGAAGTTTCGTGGGAAACGTTCGTAAACGCTCCGAACGCGCAAACGTAGGCGTAGTAACGCTCATTGAACCTGCCCACGTCCACGGGAAAGCTCTTCCCATTGGCGATCATCGAAATGATATCCTTCTGCTTCTTGGGTATGCCGAGCGCGGCGGCGAAGTCGTTCGTGCTGCCCGAGGGTATGTACGCGAATTTGGGTCTTCTTTCCTCAGCTATAGCCATAAGTCCGCTTATGACCTCGTTGGCAGTGCCGTCGCCGCCCGAGCAGATCACCATATCGCAGCCCGTGCCGAGCTTTTTAACGTATGAGGTGGCGGAGCCCCTGCCAGTCGTGGTGACGGTGGTACACAGATATTCGCTCTCGCTCAGCACCTTTACAAGCTCGGGAAGCACGGAAAGTGAGCGCCCGTCGCCCGCTACCGGGTTGATAACTATAAGCGCTCTTTTCCATTTCATATACTCCTGCAATGCAGTATCGCCGCTGTTTTTCGGCAGTTCTTCCGTAATAAATCTCCTCCTGTGAGAAGTTAGTTCGCTTCTTATTACTATGCTCTGATTATAAGCGGACTAAATTGCCTGTGAGTTTTTCGTCCTGTCGAAGTCGAATGGAGCGAAGCGATATGGATTATCGTTGAGCAAAGATAGACCAGGGCGGAAAACAATCGGTAAGAAGTCCTATCTCAGTCAGAGTTTAGTATTACTTATTTACCGTAGAGGTATTCGAGCAGCTTGGCCTTGTTTGCTGGAATATCGATCTTTATGACCGCCATTCCGCGCTCCATTGCGTATTTCCAAGTGCCTTCAAAGGGTAACAACCTGCTGTTCATGCTTATGGAGCCGCCGAAAACGACGTCCACTGCCATTGAGACCATCGATTCAACTGGGATATTGGTGTCGAGCTTATCCACGAGCTGATACATCATCGCCATAAGCGCAACGGGATTCTCCTGCTGCTTCATCTTTTCCAAAACGGCGTTAAGAATCTGATTGTGGCGGTTGGCTCGCGCCCAAACATGGTTGCCCACGGCGCGGTTTCTCGCGTGTCGGAGAGCCTGATAGCCGTTGAGATGGTGAACGCCGGAAACACGCGGTATATGCGAGCTTGTTATTGCCGCATTGATGTAGCTGATCTCGGCGACGGAAAGATCTATATCGATGCCGCCGATAGCGTTGATAAGCTGCGGCATCGTTGTGAAATCGACCCTTACATAATACTGGATATCGAGGCCGAAATTCACGTTCAGCGTGTTCATGGCAAGCCCGACTCCGCCGAAGCGGAACGCGGTGTTGATCCTGTTCCACTTATCGCGGCCTGGGATGTAGATGTAGGTATCGCGAATAATCGCAACAAGCTTCGCCTTTCTGGTAGCCTTGTTGTACGAAAGAATATGCATAACGTCGGTTCGACCATGATCGCGCTCATCCGCCTTGGCGTCGTTGCCGAGGATCAGGATGTTCAGAACGTCGCCGCTTATCCGGGGAACGTAATAGATCGGGTCGTCGCCCGGCTCCATTATCCCGGGATCGAATGGCTCGTAATCCGGGTCGTTCGGAAAATTATCTATTATGGCCTGTTCCTCTTCGGTAAGATCCGTGGCTTTTCTGTCATCTGGTATGGTGATATAGCCGGGATCATCGACATCAACAAGGTCGGCAGGGGCTGCGGTGACATTTGGCAGCACTATCGCCGTGGGTATGGTCGGGGGCGCGTTTCGGCTCATATTTTTCATTTTAAAATAGAAAAACAGAACCAAACCGAGGATAATTAAAAGGATCGCGCCGAGAATT
>JAFZJT010000226.1 GCA_017553815.1 Clostridia bacterium | reverse complement strand
GCCGGGCTTGACGAGGCATTCCCACTCGTCCTCGCCGAGGCGTTTCAATAGCAGGAACTCCATTGCTCCGCCCGTTTCGGCGTTGTTGGCGTAGAGCCTCGCGGGGATGACGCGGGTGGTGTTGCGCACCAGCACGTCGCCGGGGCGAAGGTAATCTATAACGTTGCAGAAGATCCTGTCTTCAATGGACTTATCCGCCCTGTTGTAGACCAAAAGACGCGACATATCGCGCTTTTCGGCCGGCGACTGGGCGATGAGCTCCTGAGGGAGCTCGTAGTAAAAATCGGAAGTTTTCAAAAGGACTTACCCTCACTCGATGATGTCGTAAACAAGGGGCAAAGGCTCGGGTTCATCCGAGCGGAAGCTTATGCCCGAAATGAACAGCTCCACAGCCTCACCAAGGCGGCTGTCGTCGTTCACATAGAACGTAGCGATCGGCTCCATTGCCTCCACGCGGTCGCCGTAGCGTTTTTTCATAAGGATGCCGACGGCGGGATCGACGTCGTCCTCCGCCTTTTCGCGCCCCGCACCGAGCAGGAGCGCGGCCGTGCCGATAAGCTTCGCGTCCATTTCGCCGACAAAGCCCGCATACTCGGCGCATATCGGGATGAGACTTCTGACCTCAACGAGGCGTTCGGGTTCGTCAACGAAAAGCGGATCGCCGCCGAGCTCAACGAGCATGCTGCGAAGCCGCTTGAGGCCTTCGCCCGATTCGATGGCGTTTTTAAGCATCGGAACGGCATCCTCAACGGCATCTACGATGCCCGAGAGCTTGAGCATCTGCCCCGCGAGCTCGAAGCATACGATGGTCAGCGGGTCGTCATACGGGACCTTGCCCGAGAGCACTTCTATGGCCTCCTTCATCTCAAGCCCGTTGCCTATCGCCATGCCGAGCGGACGGTTCATATCGGTTATGAGCGCAACGGTCTTTCTTCCGACGTTGGTGCCGATATTGACCATCGCGCGGGCGAGCTTTTTGGCGTCGTCAAGCGTTTCCATGAAGGCGCCGGAGCCCGTTTTAACGTCCAGCACGATGGCGTCCGCACCCGCGGCTATCTTCTTGCTCATGATGCTCGAAGCGATGAGCGGGATGCTCTGCACCGTTCCGCTGACGTCGCGAAGGGAGTACATTCTTTTATCGGCGGGGTCGAGGTTTTGGGATTGGCCTATGACGCAGACCCCGGTTTTGAGCACTATTTCCTTGAACCTTTCAAAGCTCTGCTCAACGGAAACGCCCGGAACGGACTCGAGCTTATCGAGCGTTCCGCCGGAATGCGCAAGCCCTCTGCCGCTCATCTTGGCGACGGTGCCTCCGCAGGCGGCAACGAGGGGCGCGACCACGAGCGTGGTGGTGTCGCCAACGCCGCCCGTTGAATGCTTATCGACCTTGACGCCCGGTATCTCGGAAAGGTCCATCGTGTCGCCCGAATCGACCATCGCGGAGGTGAGGTATGCGGTCTCCGCGTCGCTCATGCCTCGGCAACAGATGGCCATCATCCATGCGGTGAGCTGATAGTCGGCGACGGACTTATCGACGACGCCCTTTATCATAAACTCTATCTCTTCGCGGCTGTTTTCAAAGCCGTCGCGCTTTTTCTCGATTATCTCGGTAACGAGCATAAAAATCGCTCCTTTTCTTATTCAACGGTAACAGATTTGGCGAGATTCCTCGGCTTATCGATATCGCAACCCTTGAGAGATGCGATATAATACGCAAACAGTTGCAGAGGAACTATCGACAGGGACGGCGCGGCTATCTCGCCGCACTCGGGTATGCGGATAATATGATCCGCCACGGTGCCTGTCTGAACGTCATCCTCATTGATGATGGCGATGACCTTGGCGCCCCTCGCCTTGACCTCCTTGATATTCGATATCATCTTCTCAAGCAGGGGGCGGTAGGTGCAGAGCGCGATAACGAGTGTGCCGTCCTCAATAAGCGAGATGGTGCCGTGCTTGAGCTCGCCCGCCGCATAGGCTTCCGAATGGATGTAAGATATCTCCTTAAGCTTCAAAGAAGCCTCAAGCGAGAGCGCGAAGTCGATATTCCTTCCGAGGAAGAAAACGCTTTGGGAGTTGAAATACAGCGAGGCCACGTACTGCATCGTCTGCACATCCGAAAGTATGTTCTCGATCCCTGCGGGGATGCATTTGATTGCCGAAATGAGCGCACTGCTCTCCTCGTCGCTCATCTTGCCGCGAAGCTGAGCCATACGTATGCCCAGAAGCTCCACAAGCACGAGCTGAGTGCTGTATGCCTTCGTGGTTGCAACGGAGATCTCGGGTCCTGCCCAGGTGTAGAGCACCTCCTCGCTTTCATTAGCGATGGAGCTTGCAACGACATTCACTATGGAGATGGTTCTCGCGCCCTTGCGCTTTGCTTCGCGCATAGCGTAGAGCGTGTCGAGCGTTTCGCCTGACTGGCTGATAACTATAACGAGAGTGCGCTCATTCACGATCGGATCGTCGTATCTGAATTCGGACGCAAGCTCGGCTTCAACGGGAATATTCAGCCACTTTTTAAGCAGATGCTTGGCTACGACTCCAACATGATATGCTGAGCCGCATGCCGTGAGCTTGATCGAATCGATATTCCTCAGGTCTTCATCGGTTATGGATTTGAAGCCAAGCATTATATCGCCGTTTGCATCTATTCTTGGCATAACGGTCTTGGAAACAGCCTCGGGCTGTTCCATGATCTCCTTGATCATGAAATGTGGATAGCCCCCCTTTTCTGCCGCCCCCGCATCCCACTCGATATGCTCGATAACATGCTCTACCCTCTCTCCAAGCTCGTTGAATACCGCAACGCGCTTTTTGGAGAGCACGGCAAGCTCCCTTTCATCGAGGCGGAAAACGTTTCTCGTGTATTTTAATATAGCGGGGATATCGGAGGCGATGAAGTTTTCATTTTCGCCGATACCGATGATTAGCGGGCTGTCCTTACGAAGGGCGATTATCTGCTCGGGGAAATCCGCGAAGATTATGCCGAGCGCGTAGGAGCCCTTGAGCTGAAGCTCCGCCTTGCGCACTGCGGCTACGGGGTCGCCGCTGTAGCAATAGTCAATCAGCTCGGAAACAACCTCCGAATCGGTCTCGGTTGAGAAATTATAACCATGCGTCGAAAGAAATGCGCGAAGCTCGATATAGTTTTCGATTATGCCGTTATGAACTACCGCCACCCTTCCGCTCTTGGAGAGATGCGGATGCGAGTTAACATCCGAAGGTTCGCCGTGCGTCGCCCAGCGAGTATGACCGATGCCGACAGTGCAGCCGCTGTCGCCTGAGCTTTCAACGATCCTTCTCAGATCGGCAATGCGCCCCCTCGTTTTCCGGATCTCTATTCCGTCGACGGAAACAAGAGCGATACCCGCGGAATCGTAACCGCGATACTCAAGCTTCTCAAGCGATTCAAGAAGAAGCGGCGTCACTTTCCTTTCACCGACGTAACCGACTATGCCACACATAATAAAACAACCTCCGTGAGATCAATATCTATTGATTTGCCGTCTATTGACCGACTTTATCATTATACAACATTTTTCAGTAAATGTGAACCTTTCAGCAATTACTTTTAGAGGAAGAGTAATTTGACAATTCGGTTTATGTAAGTTGATGCTAAGCTCTGATTAAAATCGGACTAAATTGCCGAGGAGTTTCTCGTCCTGTCGAGGTCGAACTGAGCGAGGCGATATGGAGTATCGTTGAGCGAAGAGAGACAAAGACATGGCGGAAAACAACCGGCAAGAAGTCCTGTTTTAGTCAGAGTTTAGTATGAGTTTCTTGCTCTACATACTCCATCGTTCCTGACTTATAAAGAAGAGAACTCCGAGTATGTGCAGCATTCTCGGAGTTCATATCGATGCATATTTAATTTAACCGCTGAACTAAGTCCACCCATGCGGATTCGGACTATCGCTCATTCTACAGTTATCATATTGTTATCTCTTGCCGTACAT
>JAFZJT010000225.1 GCA_017553815.1 Clostridia bacterium | reverse complement strand
GTTCCGGTCGCTTCACCCGCAGCGCATGATTGAAGCTCCTGCCGAGCTCCTCGATATAGAGCTTCAAAAGCTGCTTAGAATGCTTTGTTGCGGCGGTGAGCCCGATAACGGTCACCTTATCGCGCAGGTCGTTTTCCGCAAAGCGAAAGAGTGCGCGCGCTATGCCTTGACCGCGAAAAGCGTTCGTTACAAACAGCTCGTCCAGCTCGAAAGCCTTTTCACCGATTGAGTTATACGAGGTCTTTTCCTCAAGCACCTTGATATGCCCGAGCGCATAGCCGACGGTCTTCCCTTCTGCGCGGGCGACGTACAGCTCCTTATCGAAGTATTCATCCGCGTCGTTCGCGTAATAGCCCGCGCAGCTCCCCTCGCCCGCCCATTCCGCAGAAAGCGCGATGAGCGTATCAAGAAGCGCGGCGTGTTCACCTGCGTTTTCCTCGTTTATATTGACTTTTTCTATCTCAAACTCCATTTTTCAGCGTTTCTTCAGTTCTTTTGCCATTATGTATTCATTGAGCAGAGTGCCGTCCTTGAGAATAAAGGCATTCGGATGCACGCAAACTACGCGGAATCCGAGCTTTTCATATAGGGCGCGGGCGCGCGAATTGCCCTCTATGAATTCAAGTTCAAGCTGAATAACGCCCTCGCGCGCCTCGGCCATAGCTATCAGCTCCGCCATCATTCTTGTGCCCATGCCCAGGCCCCAGTATTTTTTGACGTTGCCTATCGCGATTTTGGCGATATGCCGTTTTTTCAGATACGTGTTGAACGAAAGATTGCACATACCCGCTATCTCGCCGTCCACCTCACATAACAGTTTGAGCTCGTTTTCGGATGCATTCGCCCTTGAAATTATCTCTTTTTCGCCCTCTATCGAATACCGCTTTTCGCATTCCTCGGGATAGCGCATCATAAAAATCGTTTCTTCCGCGGTTATGCGAAGATACTCGAGCAAGGCCTCGGCGTCCGCCTCGGTGGGAAGGCGCAGCAGCGCTTCCCTGCCGTCCTTCAGTATAAAGGTTTTCTCGTCAAATCTCACTTTTTACCTCCGTCAGCCTCTGAGAAGCCTTATCATTTCCTTGGGGTCGGGCGAGGAATAAACGGCATTTCCCGCAACGAGCACGTTTGCGCCGTATTCGCGGCAAATTTTCGCGGTCTCGGCGTTCACGCCGCCGTCCACCTCGATCTCCACCTTATCCTCAAGCCCTCTTTCCTCGAGCATTTTTCTTATAACGGCGATCTTCTTCGCCGCCTCGGGAATGAACTTCTGCCCACCGAAGCCGGGGTTCACGGTCATAACGAGGATAAGGTCGACCGCTTCAAGAAGGTATGAGATCGCCTCCGGCGGGGTTTGCGGGTTCAAGGAAATGCCCGCCTTCATGCCGAGAGAGCGGATGAGCTGGAGGGTGCGGTGCGCGTGGCGGTCGGCCTCGATATGTATGGTCAGGATGTCCGCGCCCGCGTTTTTGAAGTCCTGCACCCACTTGGCGGGGTTTTCGACCATCAGATGCGCGTCGAAAACGAGGTCGGTATGCGAGCGGAGCGCCTTGGTCATCGGCGCGCCGAAGGTGATGTTCGGAACGAACGCGCCGTCCATCACGTCCAGATGAACGTAATCCGCGCCCCAGGGCTTGAGCGCGTCCACGGCGGCGCCGAGGGCGGCGTAGTCGGCGGAGAGAATGCTCGGTGCTATCTTAATCATATCTGTGTTTCCTTCTTTCTATCGCCTCGTTCACAAGACGAACGTATCTTTCGTATCGGTTTTTATGTATCGGCGGGTTTTCGCCGTTCATAGTCTTTTTAACGCAGCAGCCCGGCTCGGTAACGTGCAAACAGCCGTTGAAGCGGCAGTTTACCTCAAGTCCGCGCAGCTCGGGGTAAAGAAGCCTTATCTCGGCCTCGTCGAGCTCGAGCGTGTCGAGGAAGCTGAAGCCCGGCGTGTCGAGCACCGCGCCGCCCGTTTCGGGGAGCGGTATCAGCTCCGTGTGCCGCGTGGTGTGCCTGCCGCGCTCGGTCTTTTCACTAAGGCCGCCGACAGCAAGCTTTATGCCGGGGATGAGCGCGTTTAAAAGCGAGGATTTGCCCACGGCGGACTGCCCCGCAAGGCATATCACCGCGCCTTGGAGCTTTTCTTTCAGCAAGGTCAGCCCCTCGCCCGTTTCGGCGGAAACGGTGAAGATCGGATACTCGGTTTTTTCATACTCCGATCTGAGGCTTTCGATATCCTCGGCTGATGCTTCATCGCATTTATTGATGATGATGACGGGCTCGATATTGAACTTTTCGCAGAGAAGCAGGAGCTTGTCTATCAAAAGCAGGTCGGGCTGCGGACGGCTTGCCGCGATAACGACAAAGAGCCTGTCGATATTGGAAACGGCGGGGCGAATGAGCTCGTTTCTTCTTGGGAGTATGCGCGCAAGGTAGCCCGATGAGGCCGCCCCGTCAGCCGCGCGCCCGTCCATCCTCGATTGGGAGGAATTGAGCTCTATCTCTACCTCATCGCCGATGAGCGGCGTTACGCCCTGCTTGCGAAAGAGGCCGCGCGCCTTGCAGACACAGCTCTCTCCACCCGGTAAAAGCACGGTGTAGAAGCCGCCTATGCCCTTTATTATCCTGCCTTGTTTAAGCTCCTTGTCCAACTCTTTCCTCATTATTTGACGCTGTTTTGTTCTTTGCTTCAAACTCAGCGGAGATTCGCATCAGCTCCGCCTCATCCGAGTAAACCACGAGCGTGAACTTGCCCGCCTCAAGATACCCCGCCTGAAAAGCTATGGTCGCCGCCTCGCTCGACTTTTCGAGCTTCTGCTCATAGAGCAGGAATTCGCCGTTCTCCGAGAGCAGGGTCACGCTCAATTCACCGCCCGTCTGACTCGCGGGTATCGAGAATTCGATATCCGAAAACGCCTTCATGCTTTCTGGCGAGATCATTATCTCAACGCGCATATTGCTTGGAAGCACCATTCTTCCTGCGGACGGAAGCTGCGCCGTGACCGTCAATTCGCCCTCGGAGCCACCACTGCTTTCGCCGAAGCCGAAGATGAAATCCTCGAAGCCGTAGATCCTCAGCACATCCGCGATGCGCTTAGTGGATTTATATTTTGAAAGATCGGGCATCGGAACGAGCGTGGTCTCCTTGGAGCCGCTGATCTCGATGCTTATGCTCTCATCGCCCTTCACAAGCTCCGTACCCTCGGGTATGGACTGCCAGAGCACTTTGCCCTCGGGGCTGACGCTTGCGTCAAAGCTGATGGATTCAACGGCTATCCCGTATGCGTCGAGAAGCAGAGCCGCGTCCTCAAAGCTTTTGCCCACGATGTTCGGCATACTTACCGTTTCCGTGCCGCTCGATATCCACACCTCGACCTCCGAGCCTATCTCAAAAGCCGTTCCCGCCGCCGGTATTTGCTTGCAGACGGTGCCCTCGTCGTATTCGGAATCCGTCATAGTGCCCGCAACTTTTATTCCAAACTCTCTGTTTTTAAGAAGCTGCTTGGCGCTTTGGGCGCTTCTTCCGAGAAGGTCGGGAACCTTGGAAAGCTTTTTATCCCCGTTTCCGCTGAAGAGCTTGAGCCATGAGAAGAACATTACCGCGATAAGCGCGAGCACGAGTCCCGCCGCGCCGAGGATTAGCCCCGTTTTGAGCTTGGAACTCCTGTTGCCGTCGTCCTCCCCGTTGCCGTCGTAACGGTTTCGCTCCGATTTTTTCGTGTGCGCGAACCTGCCCTTGGGCTGTTTGAAGGAGCGCAGGATATCGCGCTTCATTTCGTTTGCGCTCGAGTAGCGCGCGTTTCTGTCCTTCGCCGTGGCCTTCAAAACAACGTCGCTGAGCGCTCGCGAGATCCTCGGGTCAATCTCGTGCGGAGGCTTGACCGGCTGCTTTATATGCTGCATCGCGATATTCACGGCAAGCTCCCCCTCAAATGGCGGGCTGCCCGTCAGCATCTCGTAGAACATGATTCCAACCGAATAAATATCGCTTTTTTCCGTCACCGGCTCGCCGTTCACCTGCTCCGGGGAGATGTATTCTACCGAGCCTATGACCTTGCTGCCATCGAAGGTGTTCGTTACCCTCTGCCTCGATTTTGCAATGCCGAAATCGGTGAGCTTTATATCGTTATCGTTGGAGATAAGCACGTTCTGAGGCTTCACATCCCTATGAACATAGCCGTTTTCATGGGCGCAGCTGAGCGCATCGAGCACCTTGCATACCATGTACGCCGCTTCCTTCGGGCGGAGCTTGCCGCGATTTTCGAGCAGATCCTTGAGCGTGTTGCCCTCCACGAGCTCCATAACGAGGTAGTGCCGACCATCGCATACTCCGAAATCGTATGCGCGCACGATATTCGGATGATCGAGCGACAAAACGGCGTTGACCTCACGCTCGAACCGCCTAATATACTCCTTGTCCTCGCAGTATTCCTTTTTTATAAGCTTGATCGCGACCTCGCGGTTTTCGACCTCGTCATAGGCGCGGTAAACCTCCGCCATGCCGCCGTTTGCGATCTCTGCCTTTATCCTATAGCGTTCGGAAAGCACTCTGCCTATCATAGCGCACCTCCCGCGTTCTTCACCAAAACCACGGTGATATTGTCGTTCGAGCCGTTGTCAAGCGCGGTCTCGGTCAGCTCGTCGCAGGCTTCGAGCATATCGGAGCTGTTTGAGATGATGCGCTCCATCTCCTTTAATGAAACGCTGCCGTGCAGACCGTCGCTGCAAAGCATTATGATATCGCCGCGCTTCCAGCGAATCGTGCCCGTGTCGGACTTTATGAACCTTGCCGTACCGACCGCCCTTGTGAGGATATTCCGCTGCGGATGCACCTCGGCCTGACGCCTTGTGATAACGCCCGAGCGAACGAGCTCCTCAACGAGCGAATGGTCGCGCGTTACCTGACGAAGCGTTTCGCCGTTGAAATGATACAGACGGCTGTCGCCCACGTTCGCGTAGATGATCCTATCGGTTTCAACGTACGCCATGACGACCGTTGTGCCCATGCCCATGCAGTCGCCTTCCCTTGCAGCGATATCGAAGATGCACCTGTTTGCGATCGAGATCGCCTGCGTCAAAAACTGCGCCGACGGCTCCTCCCGGCTCGCGTCCGCAAAGTCAAGGATGGCCTCGATCGCCTTTCTGCTCGCAACGTCTCCGGCACGGTGGCCTCCCATGCCGTCCGCAACTATAACGAGCTGCTTTTCATTTTCTTCGGGCACATGGAAGAAATCCTGATTGGACTGCCTTCTTCCTATATCGGTTCTATGCGCAAATATCATTGCTTGTTCTCCGTGTCTGAGTTATTTGCGGTGTTCATTTCTCTTTCGCTGATGCGCCTGTTTCTAAGCTGTCCGCACGCGCCCTCGATATCGGTTCCGAGCTCGCGGCGCACCGTGGCGGATATGCCGCGCTTAGTAAGATAGCCCTCGAAGGTGTGCGCGTATGCTCTTGTTACGCCGTCCAGCGCGCGCTCCTTGACCGAGTTCAGCGGGATGAGGTTCACGTGGCAGTTTATGCCGCGAAGCCTTGAAGAGAGCTCCCTCGCGCATTCCTCGGATGAGTTCACCCCGTGTACGAGCGCGTACTCGAAGATCACCCTTCTTCCGGTCGCGTCCGCATACGCCTTCGCCGCGGGGAGCAGCTCCTCCATGCGCCATTTTGCGTTTATCGGCATCAGCCTGTCCCTGATCTCGTTGTTCGGCGCGTGAAGGGAGATGCAGAGCGTTATATGCGGCGCGTCGTCGATCAGCGTGTAGATTTTCGGAACTATGCCGCAGGTCGAGAGCGAAATATTTCTCGGGCTTATACGAAGCCCGTCATCCGCCGTCACCCTTTTTAGGAAGCGAACGGTGTTTTCGTAGTTGTCGAGCGGCTCGCCGCTGCCCATCATCACGATGTTCGTGACCGTGCGCTTTCTTTCCTCGCCGTGCTCGAAGTTTTTCTCGGTCTCGAGCACCTCGGAGAGCATCTCGCCCGCATTCAGATCGCGCACCCTGCCGTTCAAGGTTGAAGCGCAGAACGCGCAGCCCATCCTGCACCCAGCTTGGGTCGAGATGCAGAGCGTGTTGCCGTAGCCGTAGCGCATCAAAACGCATTCTACGATATTGCCGTCCTCAAGCTCATAGAGCATCTTGGCGGTATCGTCCTTCTTTGAATAAAGCGTTTCGATCAGCTTAACGCCGCCGAACGGCAGCTCCGCGAGCTTTTCGCGCAGACACTTCGGGATATTGCACATATCCACGGGGCAAACGCCCTTTTTGAGCCAGTCCATTATCTGAGCGGCGCGAAAACGCGGCTCCTTCCACTCGGAAAGAAGCTGCTCGAGTTCCTGTTTTTCTATGGATAAAAGATTGATCATCTACCGTTATTTTCCGCTTTTTTTATCAGTCTTGCTATATAAAAGCCGTCCATGCCGTCGATATTCGGGAAAAGCTGGGTGCCGAGCCTTCCCCTTCTTTCGGCAAGCTCGGCAGGTTCGTTTCCGCCGCTTTCACCGTTTCCGTCACATAGAAGCCAAGCGAGGCTTTCGGGTTCAAAATCGGGGCGTTTTTCAAGGAAGCGCTCGATATTGCCCTCATTTTCGCACCTTGAAACGGTGCAGGTCGAGTACACGAGCGCGCCGCCTTCCTTAACGAAATTCGCGGCGTTCAAAAGGATTTTGAGCTGGATATCCGCAAGCTCCGCTATGGCTTCGTCGGTGCGCCGTATGAGCGCGTCGGGCTTGCCTCCGCCGCCGAGCCCCGAGCATGGCGCGTCGCAGAGCACTATATCGTACCTTTCGCCGATGTCGGGCGCTTTAGATGCGTCAAGGGTTTTATAGATGCAGTTCGTAACGCCGAGCCTTTTGAAAGTTTCCCGCATCAGCTCCGTGCGGTGCTCGTGCATCTCCCACGCGGTGATGGAGCCCGTGTTCCTCATAAGGCTTGCAAGATAGGCGCTCTTTCCGCCGGGGGCGGCGCAGGTGTCGAGCACCTTCATGCCCTCGCGCACCCTGCAGGCGCGAACGCTCAACATCGCGCTCTCGCTCTGCACGGTAAGCTTTCCTTCATTAAATAACGGAAGCTCCGCAATATTCACTCCGCAATCGAGTACGAGCGCGTTATTATCGTATCTGCCCTCGGTATAGGCTATGTCGCACGCTCCAAGCTCGGCTTTAAGCGCCTCGGTCGTGAAAGGATACTGCGCGCGCACCGTGAGCTCATGCACCCTTGATGAGAGCATGTCCTCGGTGAACTCGAGGCCGTAGTCGCGAACGTATTCCCCTGCGAGGCCATTCGGGATCCCGAAACGCACGCTCAGCCGCTCGGCGGGATCATCGGGCAGCGGGAAGAGCTTGTTTTCGGCGTTATCCCGCGCGATCGTGCGAAGCACGCCGTTCACAAATCCGCAGAGCTTCGCCTTGCCTATGGAGCGCGTCAGCTCCGCCGCGCCGTTCACGGCGGCATGGTCGGGCGTATCCATGAAAAGAAGCTCGGTGATACCCAAACTCAGCACGTTTTTTATGCTGCCCTGCACCCTGCCCTTGGCGTAGTGCGCGATGAGATATTCCTCATAAGAAGAATTCTCAAGCGTTGTGTAGACAAGCGCGGTAACGGACGAAGCGGTCTTTGCCTCCGCTTGCTTCAGGCTTTCCTTGAGCGCAAGGTTTGCAAATGCGCCGCCTGCCGTTATCCTTTTCAGCACTTCGTATGCAGTGCGCAGCACGCTTTTCTCCGCCACAGCCCTCTCCTTTCCGCTTTTTGAACTTTATTATTCCTTTTCGGGTGCGTCAAACACCCTGCCGAGCAGCTTTTTGCCGTTCAGCGCGGCTTTAGCGTCCATCCGTTTCGCGTTCGGAAACTGAAGCTCCCTTATCTCGATATAGCCGTCGCCGGTTTTAACGACGAGCCCCTTTTTCGAGCTTGCAACAACGCATTCACCCGTTTCCGCATTACCGCCTGTCGCATTCGCTTCATCCAAGAGCGGAGAAGCGTCGCTCAATGGCTTGGTTTTGAAGATCTTGATATTCTCTCCACCGCATTTTGCATAGGCGATCGGGGAAGGATCCATGCCGCGCACAAGGTCGTGTATTCTCTGGGAAGGAAGCGAAAAATCGATCTGCGCCTCGCTCTTTTTTATGGTTTTGCAATGCGTGGCCTCTTCGCCGTTCTGCGGAGTGCGCGTGAGCGTTCCGTTTTCAAGCGCTTCTATCGTTTCTTTTAACAGCTCCGCGCCGATGGATGCAAGGCGGGAATACAGCTCGCCGTACGTCTCGTCCTCTCCTATTTCCACCTCTTTATATAGCAGTATATCGCCCGTGTCCATGCCGATGTCCGTCAGCATGGTGGTGCAGCCCGTTACCCTCTCGCCCGCGATGATCGCGCTCTGTATCGGCGATGCGCCGCGATACGTTGGAAGAATGCTCCCGTGAACGTTTATACAGCCGTGCTTCGGCACCTCAAGATTGGCCTTTGAAAGAAGCTGACCGAAAGCCGCGGTCACCATCAAATCGGGCGCGAAATAAATAAGCGCATTCAGGCCCTCTTCGGAGCGTATCCTTTCAAATTGATATACTGGAAGCCCCGCTTCGAGCGCAAAGACCTTCACCTCGGGCATCGCGAGCGATTTGCCCCTGCCCTTGGGCCTGTCCGGCTGAGTGAAGACAGCTGTCTCGTGCCCGCTTTCAACGAGCATTTTTAATGAAGGAACGGCGAATTCGGGCGTTCCCAAAAAGGCTATCCTCATTCTTCCTCGTCCTCTTCGTAGTCCTCGCCCGCTTCCTCGGTGAAGCCCTCGGGCGGCTCGGTCACCTTCTCGAGGTAAACATGCCCGTCGAGATGGTCGGTCTCATGCATTACGCAGCGCGCATGCAAGCCCTCGCATTCGTACTCCATCAGCTCGCCCTCACGGTTGAGCGCGCGGAACACGACCCTATCGGGGCGCACGACGTAGCCCGAGCGGTTCGGGAATGATAAACAGCCCTCCATACCGCCCTGCTCGCCTGAGGTTTCAACGATCTCCGGGTTTATCGCCTCGATGAGACCGTCGCCGCAGTCCATTACGAATATGCGGCGCAGTATGCCGACCTGGGGTGCGGCAAGCCCTACGCCCTCGGCGGCGTACATGGTCTCCGCCATGTCGTCGAGCAGAGTGTGCAGCTTTTTATCGAATTTTTCGACGGGTCTCGCCGTCTTGTACAAACAGCTTGCGTCGTCCTTGAATATGTTTCTGACTGCCATTTTAGTATCTCCGATGCTTTTGTATTTTGGGCGGAGCTGCCCGACCTTCCCGTTTGACCGCAATGATCTTGAGTTTGCCGATCGAGCGATCCGCCTAAATCTCCATTATGATTATAGCATGGACAGTCGTATAAAAAAGACCCAATCTGTTTTTTTGGTTTGCTCGAGCGATCAGCGCCGATCTATCATCGCGTTTTCCGATTCGATGAGCGAGGGACTTTGGTTAGGCAGAAGCTGCACGCAGGTATCCATAAGCGCGCTTCTATGCTCCTTTTCGAGAAAAAGATACCTTCTCATGCCGTCCGCGGCGGCGGTCTCGGCGTTTTCGGCGACCTGCGCCTTTATCCCAAGCGCAGATTCAAAAAGCTCGGAAAGGCCAAACATTTTCGCGCCCCCACCGATCAGCATTATGCCTGTATCCGCAAGATCGGAGCAGGCTTCGGGCGGAAGAAGCCTTATCATATCCGCCGCGAAGGAAACGATGCATCCTATCCCGCCGAGCGCGGCGGCGCGAATCGCGTCCGCATCCGCGTTTACGGCGCGCGGCAGGCCGTCGTCAAGAGATCGTCCGTCCACGGTGAAGCCAAGCCTATCAAGATTCAGCTTCATCAGCTCCGCCACGCGAGAACCTATCCGTACCCTGTGCGCCGAGGCAAAATAGTTCTGTATTGCCCGCTCCGCAAGCTCGCTTCCAAAGCTCTCGGAGCACTCAAAGAGGATTCCTCCCGAGCCTATCGCTGCGCAGTTCACGGTCTGCGCGCCGATATCCACGATCATGCGCACCTTGCTTGAGAGCGGGTCCTCGCCCGCGCCGAGCAAGCCCATAAGCGGGCGCGAAAGCACGCGCATGCCGCGAAAGCCCGCCGCCTCCGCTGCTTTTTCAAAAACGCGCAGCCTATGATATGGCGTCGCTTTTGAAAGCGCGAGATACAGCTCGGTATTTCGCGGTGAACCCCTTCTTCCGCCGTGTTTTTTACACTGCTCCGACAGCATCGCGGCGAGCAGCTTCGCGTTCACGCAGCAGCCGTTTTTTATCGGCGCGACCCTGCCATACTCCGAAAATTCGGCCTCGGCACCTGCACAGCGCACCGATCGTTCGCAAGCCGCCATAGAAACGAGCGTCGGCTCGACAAAACAGCCGTCCCTCAGCGCGAGCCTCGTATTCCTTGAGCCGAGATCGGCTCCCATGCAAGAAGTAAACATAATAAACCTCCGAAACACTCATAAAAAAGAGTATTCCGAAGGTGTTGAGAAATTCCTTTATGTATCCGCGCAGCTCAGATCGGGCGAAAGTCTTTTGGGAGCACGCCAACGCTTTTGAGCATTCTGTATGCCCTTGGAAGCGGGAGTCCGATCACGGTGAAATAATTGCCCTCGACCTTTTGAACAAACATGCCGAATGACCCCTGAATGCCGTAGGCACCGGCCTTATCCATAGGTTCGCCCGATGCAATGTATTTTTCGATCTCATCATCTCCGAGCTTCTCGAAGGTGACGCGCGTTATGTCGCATTCAACAAGGCGCTTTTTACTCGTTATGACCGCAACGCCGGTGTAGACCTCGTGCGTTTTGCCCGAAAGCTCCGAAAGGATGCGAAACGCATCTTTTTCATCGCTGGGCTTGCCAATTATGCTTCCGTTATGGTATACTATAGTGTCAGAACCGAGCACGGCGATATCATCGCCCGAAGAAGCGCCGCCCTCCTGCGCTTCCCATGAAGCGAGGCGCGCAAAGACCTCCTCCGCCTTCGCTTCGGCAAGCTTTGAAACAAAGCGCTCCGGATCCTTTTCGGCGATATGCTCATCCAACCTTGAGACCTCTATCTCAAAGTCGTAGCCACACATTTCGAGCAACTCCCGCCGCCTTTGCGACGCGCTTGCGAGTATCAGCTTCATTTTCGCTTTATCTCCGTATTTGATCCGTTTTTTGCGGCATGATCGAGCTTGAGCAAACCTTCAAACCCGTTCCGCGCACCGTTATCTTATCAGTTTATGCGCTTCAAATCAACAGTTTAATAAAAAAACTAAATTTTTTTACTGTCATGTGGGAAAAAGTGTTGCAAAGTGGGTTCAAGTGTGATACAATGGGGCACGAGGATAGTAAATATGGGGTTTCAGCCCCAATTATGCGCGAAAGGAGGGCACGAGATGTTCAAGGGCTCCAGCCGAAATACCGTTGACGCCAAGGGCAGAGTGACCGTGCCCGTCCGCTGGCGCAGCGAGCTTTCCGAAAACCTTGTCGTCATGTACGGTTTGAGCAACAGGGCGGATGATAAGTATCTTCAGCTTATGAACCTTGATGTTTTTGAAAAGACCTATGGCGGCATCGCCAGCTCTTCTATGTACGACAGTGCATTCGGCAGAGCGAAGCGATTCATCCTCTCCAACGCGGAGGATGTCAACCTTGACAAGAGCGACCGCCTTTTGATCCCCCAGCATCTTATCAAGTATGCCGGACTCGGCGGCGAAATAATGCTTTTCGGCGTGGGCGACCATGTTGAGATCTGGGATCCCGAGCGCTACGCGCAGTCCATAGAAGGCTACGGCGTCGTTGAGTTTTCAGGCGATGCGGCGGCTTACGAGAAGCAGCGCGAGCAAAGGCTCTCCCCCGTTACCGAATGAACGCTATGCAGAGCGGCTATCATGTTCCGATAATGCTAAGCGAGTCGCTCGAGCTTCTTAAGCCCGAGCGAGGCGGCGTTTTTGTGGACGGCACCCTCGGCGGCGGCGGTCACAGCGCGGGCATACTCTCACTTCTTCCGGAAGGAAGCAGGCTGTTCGGCATCGACCGCGATGACGACGCTATCGCAGAGGCTGGCAGAATATTAGGTTCAGACTCGAAATTTACTGCTATACACAGTAATTTTTTCGATATGCGCGCTCTGCTCGCCCCCTACGGCGTCAGCGGCGCGGACGGCATAATGCTCGATCTCGGCGTCAGCTCCCATCAGCTCGACGACGCGAGCCGCGGCTTTTCCTACATGAACGAAGCCGAGCTCGACATGAGAATGGACAGGAGCCAAAATATAAGTGCATTTGACGTCGTAAACACCTACCCAAAGTCGCGTCTGTATGATATAATAAAGTATTATGGGGAGGAGCGTTACGCTTCCCGCATCGCAGACGCGATAGAAAGAGAAAGACAAGCCTCTCCCATCAAGACGACGACCGAACTGAGCGAGATCATAAAGCGCGCGATGCCTGCTGCGGCAAGGCGCGAAAGCCAGCATCCCGCGAAGCGAACCTTTCAGGCAATACGCATCGAAGTCAACGGCGAACTCTCGGGTCTTGAGAACGCGATAACCGACGCGGCACGGTTTTTGAACCCGGGCGGCGTTATAGCCGTCATCACCTTCCATTCTCTCGAGGATCGCATCGTCAAACGAGTTTTCAAAACCCTTCAGGATCCCTGCACCTGCCCCCCAAGCGCACCTATATGCACCTGCGGCAAGGAAAGGGAGATCGAGATCATCACAAACAAACCGCTCACTGCGGCGGATACGGAGCTTGAAGCCAACCCAAGATCGCGCAGCGCAAAACTGCGCGCGGCAAGAAAGCTCATTCGATAAATGCTCATAAATTCTTAGGGGGAAGAATAACATGGCTAAGAATACGGAATTCAACGCAGCCGCAAAGGGAAAGGAGCGCGTATACGCGCCCAGCAACGGCTCGCTTGCATACAGAACAGATTACGCATACCGCACCGCACAGCTTGCGCCCGCTCAAAAGCGCAGGCAGCAAAATGCGCAAAGAACCGAAAACCGCAGGAAGGCGGCTCGCAAGAGATTCTCGCTCCGCGCGTTTCTCACGCAGACCCGCTTCATGCCCAAGCTTTTCATGGTGGGCTGCGCAGCGGCGGTCGCGGCGGTGGCATTTTTCACGGTGATCAGTTTTGCGGGGATCGCGCGTGTTCAGGCAAATATCAACGACTTAAACAGCCGGATCGAAAGCACCCGGAGCTCCATCGAGGGACTTTCATTCAGCACCCAGCCCGTTATAAACGCGGCTGAGTTCGCAGAGGCAGCCGGGCTCGTTCAATCACAGCCCTAAAAACGATATTGGCCGCGCCGCCGTTCATTCCGTTTAACGATATGAAAGGATGCTTTTTCCGAGCATAGGCGCGGAGATCGTTTTGCCCAATGAATATCCGATCGATACCCGGGGGAAAGAATAAACCCCACAAAAAACAGAAGCACAGCAGGGCGGACAGCGCCTTTGATCCCGCGGCATCCTTTAAAAGAAGAGTGCCGTGGTTGCTTCTTATACTGATTTTTCCGTTTATAGTGCTGATCTGCCGAATATTCTACCTTCAGGTTCTCGGCCGCTCGTGGCTGCTCGAAAAGGCGCAGAGCCAGTGGCGCAGAACCACCCCCATCACCGCTTCACGCGGCATCATCGTCGATGAAACCGGGCTCGAGCTTGCGGTGAACACCTCGGCATATCAGATCGTGGTTTGGCCTCAGGCGGCGAAGGAGTCCGAGAAGCCGCGTATTGCGAGCGAACTCTCCTCCCTGCTCGGCGTGGATGAAGGAAATCTGCTTTCAAAGCTCAAGAGCACTCGCATCAGCGAATACGTCGTCAAGCGCCAGGTGGATAAGAGCGTTGCCGATTCTGTTACCGAGCTTCGCCTCGGAAACGGCGTGGGCATCCTTGCCGATATCAAGCGCTACTACCCCTACGGCTCCCTGCTCTCGCAGATCATCGGCTTCACCACCGTTGACAGCGTAGGTCAGAGCGGGCTTGAAATGACGCTCGACAAATACCTGGTCGGACGCAACGGCAAATACATCGCCGAGACCGACCGAGCGGGCGCACTCATACCCGGCAGCGAGGAGGTCTATGTTGAACCCGAGGACGGCAGCAAGGTTCGATTGACGGTAAACACCTATTTCCAAAGCTACCTTGAAAACGCGCTTGAGGAAGCGGTCTCCGTCAACAACGCATCGAACGCGCAGGGCGTCATACTCGACGTAAACACCGGCGCGATAAAGGCAATATCCACCAAGCCGGATTTCGACCTTAACTCCCCGCCGAGAAACGATCTTGAGGCGCTTTCCGCGCTCTCGAAGAACCGGGTCGTGACCGACGTTTACGAGCCCGGCTCGACCTTTAAGATACTGACCCTTGCGGCCGCGCTCGATTCCTCGAGCACCTCGCTTTCGTCCAACTTTTACTGCAACGGCGGTTACATCGTGAACGGCGAACGCATAAAGTGCTGGAGGCACGCAGGGCACGGCAGCCAGAGCCTCACCGAGGCCACGGAGAACAGCTGCAACGTTTGCTTCATGCAGCTCGCCATTTCGATGGGCTCCGAGAAATTCTACGACTACCTCTATGCATTCGGACTCGGCCAGAGCACCGGAAGCGGGCTTCCCGGCGAATCAAGCGGCATCGTTACAAACAGAAAATACGTTAAGGACAACGATCTTGCGAGGATAGGCTTCGGCCAGAGCATCGCAGTTACCCCCATCCAGCTCGCAGCGGCTGTTGCTGCGGCTGTGAACGGCGGAGAGCTGCACACCCCATACATTGTGGAACAGATCGTTTCCCACAACGGCAAGGTGCTCTATGAGATGGAC
>JAFZJT010000224.1 GCA_017553815.1 Clostridia bacterium | reverse complement strand
CTTCGGTCGGCTCGGGCGTGCTTATCGGTTTTTCCGCGCCCGTGCAGGCGGCAGCCATAAAAAGCATAGCGCACAGCAGCAATGCTGCGATTCTAATAAAACCTTTCATATTGTTGATCCTCCTTTTCATATCTATTGCTGCGGCAAATCTGCCGGGATAACTCTAACATAGTCTTGTTTTGATCCCGTTCTTGGGATCGTTTCCATTTTACAGTATACCATTTTGTCTTGTCAATAGATTTAACAAAAATGACACAATTCGTTCCACTACGCTTCGACGGACACAAGTGTATGCCACAAAAAAAGCGAAGCAGTTTGCTCCGCTCAAGCGCCGCCCGTGGGCGGCGCTTGTTCGATTCAGTTTTCTTTGACCTTACACGCTCGCGCCGTCCGGCAGATGCGAAATATCCTTTTTCCAGACGCGGCGCAGCATAAATAGGCTGAACGCCAGCGCGGCGAACTCCGCGATGAAGAAACTCCACCATACCGCCTCGACCTTTTTGAACGTGAGCGCGAGTATCAGCGCGGCGGGCAGAAGCACGCCGAGTTGGCGAAGGATGCTCATTACCATACTTGCGCTGCCGCGGCCGAGCGCGCCGAAGGTGATCGAGTTCGTGATCGACGCCGCCGCAAGCATAAACGAGAGCGAAACGATGCGGAACGCCGCCTTGCCTCCCGAAGTGATGCTGCCGTCCTTATCGAAAAGTGCGATTATCTTATCGGGGAAGATTTGGAACACGACCATGCCGACGAACATAACGGCAAGCGTGATCATCAGCGTCAGTTTCCACGCGCGAATGAGCCTCAGCCTGTTCTTTGCGCCGTAGTTGTAGGCGATTATGGACATACTGGCGTTCGTGACGCCGAATATCGGCATAAAGATCAGCGACTGCACCTTGAAGTACACGCCCATTATCGCAACGCCGCCGCCCTCGCCCGCAAGCACGCGCGAGAAGATCGTGTTCATACCGATGTTCATAACCGAGCCGATCGCCTGAAGGATGATGCTTGGAACGCCGACACGGTAGATCTCGCGCACGGTCTCGCCGCAGGGACGAAAGTTTTTGTATGAGAGTCTGACCTCGTGGCTTTTGCCGAGCACAAGCACGAGCGCAAGCCCCATCGCCAGCCATTGACCGATGACGGTTGCTATCGCCGCGCCCTCTACGCCGAGCTGTGGGAACGGTCCAATACCGAATATGAGCAGCGGATCGAGGATGATGTTGGTTATCGCGCCGAGCAGCTGGGTGAGCATCGCAAGACCGTTCTTGCCCATCGACTGCAGTATCCTTTCAAGCCCGAGCTGGATAAACAGCCCCGGGCAGAACAGCATACAGATGCGAAGATACCTTACGCCGAGATCCACAAGGGTCGCGTCGCCCGTGAATATCCTGAAAAACGGACGTATAACGAAACTCAGTATAACGAATACGAGCGAGGAAATAAACAGCAGCATTATGCCGTTTGCCGCGCCCTTGTTCGCAGCCGCGTTGTCGCCCGCGCCGAGTTTGCGCGAGATATAGGCGTTCATACCGACGGCCGTGCCGACCGATACGGAGATCATAAGCATCTGTATCGGATACGCGAGCGATACCGCCTCGAGTTCGCTGTTGCCGATGCGCGCAACGAAAAAACTGTCCACCACGTTATAAAACGCCTGAACGAGCATCGATACAACGAGCGGCACCGCCATTCCGAACATCAGCCTGCCGACGGGCATAACGCCCATCTTGTTCTGTTTTGTTTTGTTTATACTGTTTTCCATAACCTTTGTATTATAACAAAAAAGAGCCGAAATGTAAACCTCGGCGGCGGGCGGGCTTTTGCGGGAGGGGGCGGGCGAATACTATTCGCTAAAAATTTCTATAAAAGACTTGACACCCCCTCCCATCGTTCGGTATACTAAACCAAACTTATAGGGGTTCCTGCTTCTTTAAGTTTAATACATTATTATTTCAAGGAGGTATTATATGGTGAAAAGGCCTAAACGACTAATCAGTTTGACTTTGGTTGCATTGATGCTTGCTTCCACAACACTTCTTGTTTTCGGCACTTTTTCCGCCTGCACGGGCGGCGAAAAACCCGCCCCCACG
>JAFZJT010000223.1 GCA_017553815.1 Clostridia bacterium | reverse complement strand
CGTCTTTAGATAATGGTTTTGAAGAAACTCTGCCATCGGTAACCCTATCTACTGTATTCAGAGAAGTATCAGTATAAGCCTTTGCAACATCCAGCCTTGTTTCCGCTTTCGCTTCTTGTCTTGAATACTTGATAACATCCTCTTTTTGATTAGCTGGTACAAGTCTTTTTTGCCCTTTATATCCTGGTTCTCGCGTTGTGACATTAAGCAGCGATTGATCATCTGCCGTCTGATTATAGTATTCTCTGTATTTTAATCCATAATCTATCGTTGAACCATTCTCTTTGGTTAACCGAACATCGGGGGACCATTTTATATGTCTTTCTTGTGTTAGCACTTCCGCTCTGCTGGAAGAACCGGCAGCTGCTGCATCGATGTTAAATGTGTTGGCGTGCCACTCTTCAGCTGCAAATCCTCCAATTGACGGAATTGTTCGATCACTTTTTAAATTTCGAAGTGATTGCTCAAGAGTATCTATTGCATCATTTACTTTTGTAACATAAGAATGCGCTAAGTTCGATGCCATGTCTACACCAATTATACTTGCTGCAAACTCCCACCCGCGCTGCATATCTGATTTTGCTTGCATAGACCGCTACCTCATTTGGTCATGAACTCTTCCATATGATTCTCGTAGAATTTCATGATCGCATAATAGTATTGCTGCGTAGTAATTACAAACCGGTCAGCAGGCAGATCGTTGATAGCAGAGTTGATTTCCGAAAACGTATGGGAAACGCTTGAAGAAACTGCTTTTGCAGTCTTTCCTGCAAAGTTAATTGTCTTGCCAATGGCAGCGGTCAGATTAAACTTCTTTTTCGCTTTTTGCTCAACGCTTGCTTCCGGCAAGGTTTCATTTTTCTGCGGTTTGTTCTCCAAAGCGACTGCTTCTGCATCTGTGTGAATAGGCTTAATCGCATCAGGAAGCGGATATGTTTCGAGTTCATCCAAAAACTCCTTGTAGAGTTCTTTATCGGCGAACACATTGGGATCGGAAACGATCAAAGCTTGGTTTCCTGCCCAGCCGTATTTGATACCATACTTATCAAACTTTGTTTCCATAATCGGGATTAATGTCTTTGTGTCCTTAAAATCTCCTAAAAACAGAACCTTGTTGCTGATATTGCCCGCTTTCTTTTGAGCCTTCCACACTTCTTCTGTCCATGAAACAATACGGACAGAACCGTCCCTAACGCCGACGATTGTTTCCTCATTTTCATCATCATTGGTTTCAACCAGCTTTTTGATTTGGTTTACCAACATCTCGTTTTTATAAATAACAATTAGGGTTTTCGGTTCAGCATAGAACATGGTTCTACTCCTTTGTATTTTGGATATTATATTCGCAAAAGTTGCTATATTTCTTTTTGCATTATACAGTATTTCACGCATTTTTACAATGCCTTTTATGGGACAGCGAGAAGACTTTATAGGGCAGCAAGATATTTTATTGCAGCTTTCGTTATATTTTTGATATGTAAAGCCAATGACGCTATCAGGTAGCTGGGGTTTAAGGGAACACTCTTACGAACGGATTTTGCGGGGGATGCCGGCAAAATCCAATGCTGGCTGATACAGCGCAGACGATTTGACGAACAAATACGGAGCAGTTTTTGAACTGCTCCGCAACTCACACAAGAAAACTTCCTTATGCGCGTCCCCCTAACCGTCCTGTTTTTCTGTGGGCTCAGTATCTTTCCTCAATCATCGCAATCAGCGCGTCTTTGTCTGCGCCGAGCGCCTTGGCGTCGGCGACGAGCGCGTCGACGGCGGCGGAAAGTCTTTTATCCACCTTGCTTTGCCGGTGCGTTTCGTTGATCGGCGCGACGAAGCAGCCGCTGCCCGCGCGCGTGAGCAGATATCCGTCGCGTTCGAGCATCTCCCATGCGCTGCGCACCGTGATCATCGAAACGCCGAGCTCCTTACTCACGGTGCGGATCGGCGGCAGCGGCGTGCCTGCCGGCAGGGCGCCGGAAAGCACGTCGGACGAGATCTGCTCGTATAACTGCCGGTAGATCGGCGTTTTGTCATTCGGGTTGACGGACAGGTTCATGCGACGCTGACCTTCTCGTAGCGTTTGATCGAGATCCGGCAGGCAAGCAGCGTGCAGACCGCGTAGATCAGAAGCCCCGCGCCGAACAGAATGAGCTGCACCGTCCACGCCTGTGCCGTCTTCGGCATGCAGTCGACGTTCTCATGGAGGAAGCGGAAGAACGCAACGTCCACGCCGCTTTCCATGACCGAGTGGGACGCGATCATCATGCCTTCGCAGAGCATGAGCCAGATCCAGATTCCGATCGCACTCTTCAAAAACGCCGTGCCCGCCTTGTAGCCGGTCTTGTAGAAGCTCGGCAGATAGATACTGTTGAAAATCGCAAACACCACGAGCGCAAAGGCGATGAGGGAGAGGCTGTGATCCGTGCCGCCGGCGTTTACCGGGGGCATGGAGACGATCGCAAACGCGCAGAGAGCCGCCATGAGCATGAGATCGATCATCTCAATAATTACAACGAACCAGACGCGCGCTTTGACCGTCTGCGCCTTGCTGACCGGCAGCATCGCGGTATACATCGCGTCGCCGTTTTCGCGTGCCTGCTGGAAGCAGAAGAAAATCCCGTTGCAAACGAAGAAGCACGAAACGAGGTACGGATAGTTCGGAATGAGCAGCATCAGAATCAGCGCAAGATAAATGAACAGCGCAGGATGCACACAGAGCTTGAATTCTTTACCGAGCAGCGCTTTCATGGCCGTCCTCCTTTTCCGTGTAGATCATAATGGATTCCATATCAGAGGCAGCAACCTTGAGCCCCTCGGCGCGTTCCGCGTCCTCCGCTCGCATCAGCCCCGTAAAGCCGAACGCATGCGCGCGGTAGCCGATGAGCGTCCCGCGGAAGCGCTCGAGCTGTTCCGCTTCGCCGGAAACGAGCCGGTACGCGTCCCGGAAGCTGTCCGCGTCGGTCGAAACGACGATCTTTCCGCCCTTGATGTAGGTGATGTAGTCCGCGCATTTCTCAAGATCGGAGATGATGTGCGTCGAGAAGAGAATACTGTGCTCGCCGTCCTCGATGATGTCGCGGAAGATCTCTAAAAGCTCATCGCGCGAGACGGGATCGAGCCCGCTTGTCGGCTCGTCGAGGATCAGCAGCTTTGCCCTGTGCGAAAGCGCGAGTGCCAGCGCAAACTTGACGCGCATGCCCTGGCTCAGCTCGGAAATCTTCTTTTCCGGATCGAGCGCGAAGCGCTTTGAGAGCGTTTCGTATGTGCCGTCGTCCCAATCCGGATAGAACTGTTTCGTCACCGCGGCGATCGCTTTGAGCTTCTTGCGCTTATAGTAATTGAATTCGCCGAGCACCAGACCGATCTGCTTTTTGCAGGCGGCTTCATTCGACCAAAGGTCCTTTCCCTCGAACAGAACCGTGCCGCCGTCTGCGCGGACGAGATTCAGAACCGACTTGATCGTCGTCGTTTTGCCTGCGCCGTTGCGGCCGATGAATCCCATAATGCTGCCTTCTTCAACGTTGAACGACACGTCGTCCAACAGAAAGCTCGGGTATTGCTTTCTGAGATTCCGCACTTCCAGAATGTTCATGGCTGCCTCCTTAATTGTGCTTACTGTGCATACACAATTATAACGATTTCAATTCGGTTGTCAAGAGGGTTTTTGAAGTTTTCCGCAAAAAATGTTTTCAAACGAAGCGCAATGTGGTAAACTATCTTTATACACGTGCAAATACGCGATTGTATGCTATAAACAAAAAAGGAGAAACCACCATGAAAAGATGGATGATCATTGCGCTTTGCCTTGCGCTGTGCTTTGCGCTCGGCTGCGGCAAAGGAACGACGGAGCAGGGAGAGACGCCGCATCCGGACATTCCGGAGGAGACGATCAGTACGCCGGCCGCAGAGACGACGCCTGCGAACACGGTCGAGCCTCACGAAACGCCGAATCCGACGGAGGAGCCGACCGACGATTTCAGAGACGCCGAACTGCCGCCGATGGGCGGAGTGGATTCCGCGGAGTACGTGCCGGACCTGCATTTTGAAGCGGTCACGGTACTCGGCGAGCCGATCGACTCGGGCATCTTCAAGAATTACGACCTTGTGATCGTCAACTTCTGGGCCGATTGGTGCGGTCCGTGCGTTGGCGAGATCCCGGATCTCGAACGCATTCATCAGGAATACCCGAACGTGCTGATTCTCGGCGTTCTGGTCGATTCGAGCGACGAAGCGGGCGCAAAGGCCGTCATGAACGACGCGGGTGTGACGTATCCGGTGCTGTACGCTTCCGGCTCGCTCGAAAAATATGAGAACCGAGTGCTGGCGATCCCCATGACGTTCTTCTTTGACAACGAAGGGGATGAGGTCGACGAACCGATCGTCGGCGCGCATTCCTACGAACAATGGAAGTCGATCATCGACTCGATGCTCCCGTGAAGCGCGGCGTCCGCATCGGTATTCTGTCCGTGCTCGCTATCGCGGGCACGGCTGTTCTGCTGTTCGGCATTTTTTCCGGACAGG
>JAFZJT010000222.1 GCA_017553815.1 Clostridia bacterium | reverse complement strand
TGCCGGGCGAACAAAAGAGTTTTGTATGGGATAAGTGCGCCCATTTGGTCTACTTATCCACAAAATGGGCAGCAATATAGCCTAAAAACCGTTGCTTTCTGACCCATTTCGGGCAATTTGATAACGAATCAACGGAAAAAACAATTTCAGGTAGATTCAAGACTACACAGGCTGATTAATCAGCGTTTCCATAGGTCAGCCAAATGTCCTTCGCAGACTTTTGCCGGCGTTGTATTCTCTGGTAAATCCGCAGAGAAAAAAGCCAATTACAATACTGTTTTTGGGTGATTCAGGTGTTGGAAAAACAGAAACTGCGAAATTCATCAACTCTAAATTTGGCGGAGAAATGTTGCGTATACAGTTTTCTATGCAACAGACAGGAGAGGCGTATAAGTATATATTTGGAGGAGAGCACGGAGAGGATAGCTTTGCTCGAGAACTGATTTGAAGAGAGTCAAATGTTATTTTGTTAGATGAGTTTGACAAGGTAAATAGCCTCTTCTATAACGCCTTTTATCAAATGTTTGATGAAGGCTTATTTGTTGATAAAAATTATAGTGTAAATGTTGAAAGGTGCATCATCATTTGCACAAGTAATTATAAGTCTGCAGAAGAAGCAGAAAAATGCCTCGGATCTCCTTTTTTTCACGGTTTTCAAAGGTAATTAGATTTGATGAGATAAGCATAGAAGACAAGCTGAAAATTGCTGCCAAAAACTATAATGTGCTCTATGCTCAATTGAGCGGTGAAGATCAAAAACTAATAGAAAGAAACGGGGTTTTAAACACCTTTTTAGAGGCAATCCGGCGTGGTTACTACAAGAATATGCGTACGCTAAAAAATGACATAGAGGATGCCCTAAATACTGAAGTGTTAAAAGCCAGAGGTATCTTAACTTCTGATACTACGGCTGGAGAATGAGAGTCTAAACTTCGAGTGTATCAACCCGCTGACCCATACCTTATTGACCGATAAAGGCTTAACGGCAGTTGGTAATTACTATGGGGTTGTCGCTCAAGCAATAGTGCAGTCCACTCTTATAAAAAACGAATTCATTAATTAAAGCACAAGCACCACAGACCATTTCGATCTGTGGTGCCTGTGTTTTCCGTAATGGCTTGCCGACCTGTCACATAGTTGCCCTATGAGACGGCGGCAATTCAAGCGTCGCCGTTTTCCGGGGAGCGGATCGGTTCATCCGAGTCCCCTCATTATTTATCAATAGAGTGTGGGGCAGCGGGTTGGATTCGTAAGCGCGGGACTTTGTTTTCTTATCCGCGCTCCAAAGAGATCGAGCCGCCCTTTTGAGCGGCTCGATGGGAGGAAAAACACTTTCACCGCTCGGATCGTTCTGAATAAAGCCCGTTAAGCCGAGAATCCGAAGGCATTAAGCGGAGTGATGCTTTCTCAAACGCGCGATCCGAGTCGATGCGAGGAAGCTTAGTTCAGCCCAACGCCGATTGCCTGGCTCTTGGTGTAGTAGCCGTTGAAGTCAACGAAGCGGGCAGAGTTGGAGGAGTACCAGCCGTCGATAACGCGCAGATACTGCAGATACTCGGTGTGCCAGGTGACCTTTTCGTGCCAGCCGAAGAACCAGTAGGAGCTGGAGGTGGAGTACTTGAGCTCAAACTCCTCGGCGCCGAGAATTACGACCGCATGGTTCCAGTAGCCTTCGTAATCGGTGTTGACAGCGAAGCAGGCGTACACGGGCATGTTCTGATCCTGAAGCAGATACTTGAAGCAGCTCCAGTTGGCATTGTTGTAGGCCTTGACGTTGGCGGTGTAGCCCTGCTGGGAAGCAACTGCTCTGAAGCCGGAGATGGTCTTGTTCCACCAGTTCAAGCCGGTCCAGTTGAACCAATCGGTGTGGTACATGAAGGAGGTGAAGGTGCTGTGAGCGTTATCGTTCACAAGCGCGTTGGTCTTGCCGAGCTGCCTATCGAAATAGATGAACATATTCGCCATCGCGGTGGGGCCGCAGGTGCCGTCCGCATGGGTGCCGTGCGACTGGTTGTAGTAGTAATTGTAAACGTTCTGATCGATGAATTCAAGGTTGGAAGCCACGCCGCCCCTATAGATGCCGGGGAGGTAGTACATGAAGCTCGTCCTGATGCTTGCGTTCTGCTTGCCATTGTGCCAATTGTTGACGCGATCGGCGATGTTTGCCCAGTCGATGATGCCGTCCCAGCCGTTTACGCGGGTCGCGGCCATTGCGCCGACGGTCTTGAAGCTGTCAACAGCCTTGGAGAATTCCTTCTCATCGATGACCTCGCCGCCGAGGTTCTTGAGCTGGCCGTTCTCACGGTAGGCATAGTTCAGAGTGCCCGCGTAGAGGAGCTTTTCGGTGTTCTTGAAGGCGTCGGTGAGCTCGTCGGAGTCGAAGCCGAACTCGTCCATCTTGTTGAGAACAGTGTCGATAACAACGTAGTCCTTGCTGCCGTCGCGGTCGAGGATGAGGATGTAGCCGACGATCGCGTTCGCGTCGTCATACATCGGAACGAGGTCGCTCTTTTCGAGGGAGGTGTAGGTGATCTCCTTCGCATCGTACTGAGCCTTGAGGAAGTTGATGCCCGCGGCTTCGATCATGTCGAGGTAGGCGATCTTTCTTGAAGCCGCTGCGTGAACCTGGGTGGCGGGGGTGACCAGCACGCCGAAAGCGAATATGACGGCGAGCACGGCGGAGAGGGTTTTTGCGAATAGTTTCTTGTTCATGATGAACCTCCATTTATTTTTCCCCATATAACCGTTCGGGGATATTCACTGACGCTGCGATCACCTGCGCGAGATCGGAACCGAGATTTCGCGCCGTCTTTTCAAGGGCAATGTGCCGAAAGAACTGTGCATAAAGCTTTGACCGCTCGTTAGCGTACTATGATTGTAACAGATATATAATGCCGGAGTCAATAGTTTTTGGCTTCATAAAATAATATATTTCTACTAATTGAAATATTCAAAATCCACAAATCAACTATGCGTTTTGCACATATTGGAACAATGTGTTTCCGAAAAATGGAAAAACGCAGAATGTAAGAATGAGTTGAGGCGAACAGCCCGCGGAGGACATGCGAAAGATCGCGCATAGAATATTAATATGAAGAAAAGGTGACGGGCGCAAAAATGGCAAAAAAAAGAGCGGCGGCTCAGGAGCCAAGCTCGGAGCCGCCTATTCTCGGGGGACAGGCCGGTTCACCCGTCTCCCCTCATTGGCAATACAGATCTCGCGAGGCGATAATATCTGATCGGCAGGCAGGAACAAGACTGCCTGATGCGTCTGCGATCGTAAAGACTGGGAGGGTCATTCAGTCGGTTCGGTTCAGGAGGTCGATCGCTTTGGAACCGGACGCAATCTTTATATCAACCTGCGGCAAGACAATTGGGAGGAAGAACTTCCCGCAGGAATGATAGCATACGAGCCGCCCCAGGGTCAGGAGCGGCTCAATGGAAGGAAAAACATTGCTCATCGTGACGGATATCGGGCATTTTCCGATAATACGGTGCTCATTGAGCCTGCGGATCGCCGTAACAACCGATCTGGAAGATCCATGCATCGAGATCCGCCGCGAAAAAGCTTGGAAGAAGCCTTGAGTTACGCCGCCGATGTGACCTTTCGGCTCATCGGCTTGAAGGATGAAGAATTGATGTATCAGCACGCCGATGCTTCGGCGGGATATCCAAGGATCCCGGCGCAATATTGCGAGGAAGCGGATGGTCTGTGTTTCCGGGGAGCTAACCCGGACAGACAATGCCGCGGCGCCAAGGGATCGGCGGGGGTCGACCGAGGCCGACGAAGAAGTAAGTAAGAGTGGACCGTCTGTTCAGTCCGGCGGCGAAACTTTGACCGATCGGCTTCGCCGAGATCTCGCGAGGAGGGAACCGGATCCTCCTCGGATGGTTCAAGCAGTGCCTGAAGCACTTCGCGCTTGTTATTATGGCGTAATTGTAACAAATATACAATAAAGTGTCAATAGGTTTTGGGACAAAAAAATAATATATTTTTACTAAATGAAATATCCGAAATACACAAAATCATTATCCAAGTTGCGCAAAGAAGAAATGCTGATGCTTGAATTATCCAAATTGCGCAACATTAAAATGTGTCAAAAATGCGGCAAAGCGCTACTCTTATAAAAGATAATAGTGCGTATGCGGATTATTCCACATACGCACTTATGACTTTTTGATTAGTTGTCGGGATAATATACTTGCAAATTATCCAAAAACAGCAACAATCGGGGCGATATTATCTGTCGGGCTCGATAAGACCGTAGTTTCCGTCCTTCCTTGAATAAAGAACGTTTATCTCGCCGGTCTCGCCGTTGGTGAAAACAAAGAAGCTGTGGCCGAGAAGATCCATCTGGAGCATTGCCTCCTCAACGCTCATGGGCTTCATGGAGAAGCGCTTGACCTTGACGATCTCGGGGCCGTTGCTCTCGTAATCGTCGTCGTATTCTTCGGCTGCCGCCTCTTCCTCATAGCGCAGATTCTTAGAAAGCTTGGTCTTGTGCTTTAAGATCTGGCGATCGAGCTTGGCTATGACGTTGTCGATGCTTGCGTACATATCGGTGGTGGTCTCCTCGCCGCGGATGATGCCGCCGCGATAGGGGATCGTGATCTCGATGCTGTGCCTGCTCTTCTCAACGCTCATAACGACCTGAGCCTCGGTGTCCTGCGGGAAATACTTCTCAAGCTTCTCGAGCTTTTTCAGAGTCAGCTCCTTGAGATAGTCGGTGATCTCCATGCTTTTTCCGATAATGGTTACTATCATATTATAACACTCCCTTCGTTACATGCCGTGTATATGGGGCATGTGAATCGGATATATTATACCTCATTTATGAGCGTTTGTGAAGACCTATTTTTCAAAAATCGGCAAATTCCGTTGCGAAGCATTAAAAAAACCTTATTTCGCACAGGAAATCGGGCATAAAGCTTTTGATACTGCGCCCGGAGCGGAATTTGGCGCAAGGCAGAGCGGCGAAGGAGGCGCGCTGCGCAAACGGGCGGAAAATCAAAGGCGCAAATAAATTTGCAATTCGCGCATTTTCCTCTTGACATTCTGCGATACATTACTGTATAATACGAAAATGCGACACTATGGGAGTCCTTGCCCGTATGAGAGTAAGCGGGGCTCCTTAAATATTGAAGAAAGAGGTAAACCACAATGAAAATGACTTTCCAGCCCAAAGTAAGGCAGAGGAAAAAGGTTCATGGCTTCCGCAAGCGCATGAGCACCGCCAACGGCAGGAACGTTCTCGCCCGCAGGCGTCTCCAGGGCAGGAAAAAGATTTCCGCGTAAAGTTCATATTTCCTTATTTCGCCTTGCCGCATAATGCGCGGGGCGTATTCCCGTTAAACCGGATACTCCGGTTTTCCTGCTGATTGCAAGTGGACCGAATTGAAGCGTTGCTATTCACTCAAGCGTAACAAGGAGTTTCGCCATACCTATCGCGTCGGCAAATCCGTGGGCGCAAAAAGCATGGTGCTCGTTTATTCCGCCCGCAGAGCGGACGGAACGAAGATCGGCTTTTCCGTTGGGAAAAAGCTCGGCAACGCCGTCGTTCGCAACCGCACAAAGCGCAGAATGAGGGAAGCGGTTACTCCGCTCATCCCTCTAATGGCGCATAACAGCAAGCTGATCTTTATCGCAAAGCAGCCCATTTTGGAGGAAAGCTTTGCTTCGATCCGCTCAACCATGCGCTATCTCCTCAAAAAAGCGGAGCTTCTTTCAAAAAGCGAGCCGCAGAGAGAGGACGCGGCAGCCTCCTGCCCGGGAGGCGGGAAGGCACAGCCCGAGGATCGGGCAAAGGATATGCAATGAAGGGCTTAGTCGGGCGCGTTTTCATCCATCTGATCCGCGGCTATCAAATGTACATCTCGCCGCGCTATCCGCGCCGATGCCGATTTATGCCCACCTGCTCGCAGTACGCGATAGAGGCCATAACGATCCACGGCGCGATCAAGGGGCTTCTTCTGGCGCTTTGGCGATTGATTCGCTGCAATCCCCTGTTTAAGGGCGGCTACGATCCCGTTCCCCCGAAAAAAGAGCGGCGCAGATGAGCCGTTTTCGAGCACTCGTTTGATTTGAGGCCGCGTTTTTCCTTGTTCCCGCAAAAGAAAGGACCGATATGATCCACGATTTTCCCTTGACCGAGTGGTTTTTCTACGCCGTTCGCTGGCTCTACGGCATTCTCGGCAACAGCTATTTTCTTACCATACTGATCGTTACCCTCATTCTGAGGCTTATTCAGGTCTATCCCGACATCAAGAGCCGCCAGACCCAGCAGAAGCAGGCGGCGCTCCAGCCCGAAATAGATAAGCTCAAAAAGAAATACGCGGATAATCCGCAAAAGCTCAATCAGGAACAGAACAAGCTCATGAAGGAGAACGGCGTCGGCTGCATAGCGGGCTGCCTTCCCATGCTTCTGACGCTTCCGCTGTTCTTTTGTTTTCTTGCGGCGTTCCGTTTCTGGGGCTATGAGCAGACCGTGAAGCTCACCTACGAGACCATCGAGAATCCTCAGCTCGCTCAAGAGACCTACGACAGCTTCAAGTTCCTCTGGATAACGAATATCTGGCAGCCCGACAGCGGCTTTGCGCCGGTAGTCACCCCGGCGAGCACCGTTGCGACCTACGGCGGCTCCACCTCTGCCTGCTCCTGCTCCGGCTCGAGCAAAAGCATCGGCGATCTCGTGCTCTTCCATCAGGGCTACACCGATCTGTACGGCAACAAGGTTTCGGGAGAGCAGATATGGAACAGTTTCCTTGAAAACGGCCTTGCAGAGGGCGAATTCGGCTCGGATCAGATGAAGCTCGTTCAAAACGAGGAAGCACAGAAGAAATACGACGAGCTGATGAGCGTTTACAAGAAGGGCAAGAACAACGGCTGGTTCATTCTTCCCATACTCGCGACAGGCTTCCAGTTCCTCATGGCCTGGATAGGTCAGCGCCAAACCAAGAAGCAGAATCCGAACGCGGCGCAGCAGCCCGGCATGAACGCCATGATGTATATGTTCCCGGTGATGAGCCTTTTCATCTGCTTGAGCTCGACCTCGGCATTCTCGCTCTACTGGGTGCTCTCCAGCGTTTTCCAGATCATCTCCAGCACGATAATCTCCCGCATCATGGCCAAGAAGGCTCAGAACGTGGGCGAGATCACCGCGAAATAATTCGCATCAGCCCGCGCAGGGCAAAAAATCATAGAAATCGCCGCATTTTCGGCGGCAAAGGAGTTTTAAAATGTTGACTATACAGGCAACGGGCAAATCCGTTGATGCAGCCATCTATAACGGCCTCGGCCAGCTCGGTCTTTCCATAGACGAGGTGAATATCGAGGTTATCCAGCAGGCAAGCAAGGGCATTCTCGGCATCGGTGCCAAGCCCGCTATCGTCAAGCTTACCGAAAAGCCCAAGGAGGAGGTCGTTATCCCCGACTTCTCACTTGAAAGGGAGCGTAGAAACGAAAGGCGCGATAACCGCGACCGCCGCGAAAACCGTGACAACCGCGAAAGCCGCGATAACCGCGATAACCGTGACAATAGCGAAAACCGCGAGCGCCGCGACAACCGCGACGAGCGCAGGCAGAATTCAAGACCCGAGCGCCGCGAGAGACCCGAGAGAGCCGCTCAGAACACCGAAGCGAAGCCCGGCGCAGCCGAAACTCTCCCCGAGGGCGGCGCAGCAGCGAGCTTCCCAGCCGCGGCGGAGCAGAATCAGCAGCAGACTCCGCAGCAGAACCGCGAGCGCCGCGATAATCGCGACTACAACCGCGATCGCAGGGGCAACCGCCAGAACAACAGGGGCGACAACCGCCGCCAGACTGTTGAGCTCGAGCCCGCCGTTGAGATCAACTACACCGAGGAAGCGGCCGAAAACGAGCCCTCCGCGAAGTTCGTAAGCGGCCTCATCGAGAGGATGAAGATAGAGGGCAAGGTGCTTGCCGCGCGCGACGATGACGCGGTTCGCCTCCGCGTTGACTGCGGAGAGATGGGCGTTTTGATCGGTCATCGCGGCGAGACCCTCGACGCGGTGCAGTATCTCACCGGCCTCGTCGTAAACCGCAACCGCAAGACCGACGGCTATATCCGCGTTACCATCAACACCGAGGATTACCGCGAGAAGCGCGAGGAGACCCTCGTTCGCCTTGCAAAGCGCATCGCTTCGCAGGTGAAATCGAACGGCTCCCCGAGAACGCTCGAACCCATGAATCCCTACGAGCGCAGGATCATCCACTCCGCGCTCCAGAAGAATCCCCACGTCACCACGCACAGCGAGGGCGACGAGCCGAACCGCCGCGTGGTCATCTCCCCCAAGCGCAGGGAGAACGGCAATTATCGCAGACCCAACCGCGACCGCGCATGAGCAAACCCATGCAGCTCAGCATAATAAATGAAACCGTTTTCGCACTGTCCACCCCGGTGGGCGGTGCGATTGCCGTAATTCGGGCGAGCGGCCCCGATTCAAGAGCCGCGCTTTCGCGCATCTTCACCGGGAATATCGAGGCGGGAAAGCTTGTTTTCGGAAGAATAATAAACGAAAACCGCGTTCTTGATGAATCGATGGCGGTATTCTTCCGCGCGCCATCTTCCTACACGGGCGAGGATATGTTTGAATTGCATCTGCACGGCTCGTACGCGGTCGTGTCAGCGGTTTCCGAACTGCTCATATCCATCGGTCTTCGCCGCGCGGAGCCGGGCGAATTCACAAAAAGGGCTTTTTTGAACGGCAAGCTGGATCTCGTACAGGCGGACGCGGTGATGGATCTTATCAATTCCGAAACGGAGCGCAGCGCGGGTGCGGCGCTTGATCAGCTTCAGGGCGGGTTGAGCCGCCGCATCGGCGAGATCGAAACGAAGCTCATCGACCTTGCGTCGGAGCTTGCCGCCGCGATGGACTACCCCGAGGAGATGGAGGACGAGGCGCTTTCGTCCGTGCCGGAAGTTCTCTCCCCCGTTATCGCGGAGCTTTCGCTGCTTGTTGAAAACGGCCGCAGCGCAAGGATACTGCGCGAGGGCGCGAAGCTCGTTATACTGGGCCTTCCGAACGCGGGCAAATCCAGTCTGATGAACGCGCTTCTCGGAAGCGAGAGGGCGATAGTTACCGACATCGCCGGTACCACGCGCGACACGCTCGAGGAAAAGCTGAATATCCTCGGCGTTCCCGTTCGCCTTGTGGACACCGCCGGCCTTCGCGAAAATGCCGACAGCCCCGTTGAGATGATCGGCATCGACCGTGCAAACAGCGAGGCCGCGAGCGCCGAATGCCTGCTCTTCATCTTCGACGGAGCCTTCGGCACGCCCCAGCCCGAGGAGATCGCGCTTCTTAAAAAGGCCGAGGGCAGAAGCGCTGTCTTTGCCGTCAACAAATGCGATATTTCATTTGAAAACTGCGGAAAATACGAAGCCGCGCTAAAAAAAGAGCTTGATTCGCTCGCCCTCTCCCCCGATACCGCAATCATCAGCACCAAGACGGGCGAGGGGCTCGACGCGCTCAAAAAGCTTCTTGCAAGTAAGCTCGGCGCAAGCGAGAACCGCGCGATCGTAACAAATTCAAGGCATATCGAGCGCCTCGGATTTGCAAAAAGCGAGCTTACCGCCGCGCTCAATGAGAACTCAACCGACCTTATCTCGGTCTACCTTTCCTCCGCGCTCGCCGCGCTCTCGGAGATCACCGGGCGCGAATTCTCCGAGGAGCTTCTCGACAGTATTTTTACAAAATTTTGCGTTGGCAAATGAGGTTTTTTTCGGTATAATAGAATACAGGTAAAAAATGCCGTCCGAAAAGCGGCATTTGAACTATTGCGAGGTTTCTATGGATAAAAACGCACTTTACCTTTACAATATCGGCGAAAACGCGGAGGCCTACCGTGCGCTCGGGGCGCATCTCTCACGGGAGGGCGAGGTCGAGGGCTGGCGCTTCACGGTCTATGCGCCGAACGCGAGGGCCGTTTCCGTCGTCGGCGATTTCAACGATTGGAACGAGGCCGCGCTTCCGATGAAAAAGGATGCCGAAACGGGCTGTTGGGAGGCTTTCGCGCCGGATATCTGGTGCGGTCAGAAGTACAAATACCGCATCACGGGCGCGGACGGGAAGGTCTGCTACAAGTCCGATCCCTTCGCTTTCCGCGCCGAAATGCGCCCCGGCACCGCGAGCGTTATCCACGGCCTTCCGAAATACGATTGGACGGATTCCGCACACCTTGAAAAACGCCAAAACGAAAGCCAATTTAACCGCGCGATAAATATCTACGAGGCGCATCTCGGCTCGTGGAAGAAGGATCGCTCCCTGCCCGAATTGACGGAGGAGCTTATAGATTACTGCGCCGATATGGGCTACACGCATATCGAGCTTCTACCCGTTTCCGAGTTCCCGCTCGACGACAGCTGGGGCTATCAGACCCTCGGCTACTACGCGGTCTCCGCGCGCTACGGCACGCCCGAGCAGCTCATGGCGTTCATCAACAGGGCGCATGAAAAGGGGCTGGGCGTTATCCTCGATTGGGTGCCCGCGCATTTTGTTAAGGACGAGGCGGGGCTTCGCCGCTTCGACGGTTCGCCGCTGTTTGAGAGCCGCGATCCCCTCCGCGCCGAAATGCCTCAATGGGGAACGCTGCTTTTCGATTACGGAAGAAGCGAGGTGCGCAGTTTTCTTATCTCAAACGCCGTTTTTTGGCTCAAGCTCTTCCATGCGGACGGCCTCAGAGTGGACGCGGTGAGCTGTATGCTCTACCACGATTTCGGGCGCGAAAAATGGCGCAGGAATATCCACGGCGGCAACACGAACCTTGAGGCGGTGGAGTTCCTCAAGCAGCTCAATATCGTTACGCATCGCGAATGCCCCGGCAGCCTGATAATCGCCGAGGAAAGCACTGCGTTTGCACATATCACGAAGCCCGTACACGAGGGCGGCTTGGGCTTTGATTACAAATGGAACATGGGATTTATGAACGATACTCTGTACTATATGGAGAAGGATCCCGTGTATCGCAAGTACCATCACGATAAGCTTACATTCCCGATGAGCTACGCCTATGCCGAGCAGTACGTTCTGCCTTTTTCACACGATGAGGTCGTTCACGGCAAGCATTCGCTGATCGGTCGAATGCAGGGCAGCTATGAGCAGCAGTTCGAGCAGCTTCGGCTTCTTTTCGCGTACCAGTTCGCGCATCCGGGCAAGAAGCTGAACTTCATGGGCAGCGAGTTCGGCCAGTTCATCGAGTGGGACTTCAAGCGCGAGCTGGACTGGTTTTTGCTCGACTACCCCGCCCATCGCGATATGCACGATTTTTCCCGTGCGCTCAATAAATTTTACCTTGAAAACCCCTGCCTGCACCGCGAGGACACCGGCTTTTTCGGCTTCCGCTGGCTCTCGGTGGACGACAACGAAAACTCCGTTATCGCCTTTGCGCGGCGCGACGGCAAGAGCCGCCTTATCTTTATCGCGAACTTCACGCCCATTACGCATGAAGCCTACCGCGTGCCGCTTGACGAAGTTACGGGCGCACCCGTCAAGCTTTCCTGCGTTTTCTCCACGCATGGGCGCGAGCTGACGGTGAAAAGCAAGAAGGTTCGCAAGGGCGAAAGGTATGCGGAATTGCCGCTGTATCCTTACGAAGCCGCGTTTTATAAGTATTGAGTGAATATGCTGCAAAAATCAATGGACGTTCTGTTTTACTCGCAGAAGCTGGGTAAATACAGCATTTGTTCCGGTGAATAAACAAGGTCAGGGGCATAATTTGCAAATCAATATGAATTTTTACACGGAAATCAATTTTGCCTATATTTTCACAATGTGCCGAATTAGCTGCATTGAATACATATATCGAGTTACACGAAATCGCTTAAAGCAGAATGTTGTTGCATTAAATATTGCGCGGATCATGGCAACATAATCGACATGTAACCGAGATAGCAAGCGAAAATTGATTTCCGTGGAATTTTTATGTAAAGCATTGACAAGACCTTTTTTTAAATTATAATAGTTACGTAGATTTAAAGCATTGATATTAAAACACTTTGAAAGGGGAATAATGTATGAAAAGACTACTGTCATTATTCTTGATCGCGACAATGTTGCTTGCCGTGCCAATGCAGATTACTGCGACGCCCCTTAGTACAGTTCAAGAGGACGAGCCCTACCGCACTGCAGAGGTGCGTGAGTTGCGCAAGAGCAATTCTGATTCCTACCTTCTTTCCGACGGAACTTATGAATGCGTCGTTTATGCTTATGATAAGTATTATCAAGACGATTTTGGCAGTTACGTTGAGATCGACAATTCCATAGTAAAATCTCCCATTGCGCGTTCGGGAAATGATTATCAGTACAAAAACGCTACCGGAAAGATAAATATCGGTTTTGCAGCGAACAATCCATCTGTTTTGGTTGAATCCGGAAATGACAACATTTCTTTCAGCCTTGCGGCTACGAGTCGCACACAAGCAAACACGGGTCCAAGCATTACAGCCAGAACAATAGCCGGGATTTCGCTTTACGGCGATAATTATATTGAGTATAAAAACGCACTTCCGCAAACGGATCTTCTTTATGCCGTACAGAACTACGGTGTAAAGGAATACATTGTGCTTAATTCGCCTAAAGCTCCGAACATGTTCAGTTTCAATTTCAGCGCCCAAGGTTATTCTGCAGAAAAAACCGAGCATGGAACGGTTGAATTTAGAAATGCGAACGGAGAAGCGGTTTTTGAGCTCAGTTCACTGTTTGCAGTAGATAGTATCGGAGCATATACGGAGGAGTTGGCGTATTCTGTAACTAAATCCGCAAAAGGGAGATACGAAATAACGGTATCGCTGTCAAAAGAATATGTAGAAGACAAAGCGCGTGTTTTTCCTGTGTTGATAGATCCTACTGCAGTAGTTATGGGTATGGCTAAAACGAATGATGCTCATGTTGAAAGCCAGCGTCCTTATGCTGTTTTCGATTTTCCTCAATTATTCTATACCGGTAAAACCTCTGTAGGTGGCGTGAATAGAACGTATATCAAGTTTGAAATACCTAATTATATCAAAGATAGCCACATTTACGCCGCTGATTTAGATATTGTTAAGGCCGGTGGAGCGGCGCCTCTATTAGAAGTATATAGAGTAACAAAAGATTGGTCTGCCAGCACGATTTGTTGGAATAATAAGCCAGGTTATACAACAGTGAACCGTTCCAGAGCAAGAATGTTGGCAGATAATAAAACGCTTAGAGCAAGTGTTGCCGAAATAGTGAAAGAATGGGCAAAAGAAAACTATTCGTATAATTACGGTTTTCTGCTGAAAGATGAACGAGAGAATAACACCTCAATCTGGACGAGTTACCATTCCAGTGAATCGAGGACTCCATATGGTGATCTCCCTTCATTGCGTATTTTTTATTCCACTAACTTTTATATGAATTTTGGGTACTATTCTAATATAATTGATATAAAGCCTTATTCATATACAACTGTGTGGCAAAATGCAATGGATAAATCCTTGAGTAACTGGAATTCGGCCAGGGCGAATATACAATTTAAAAAGAGTAGTATCTCAAAGAATCAAATCATCTTAGTTCCTTCAATCTCGGCCGGTTATGGTGTTATCATCTACGGGTTAAACCATGCCGAAGAATTGAGCGGCAGCAAGCTTAAGAGGTTCAGCGTATATCTTAATGTCTCCGCAATACAAGCTTCGGCGGCGAATGGAAGCTTAAGCAATGTTATTCAGAGCACTTTGGTCCATGAACTTGGGCATTCGATTTGGCTAATGGATAACCCGGCTACACCGAGCGCTTCAATCATGAAGCACGATAGGGATCGAAACAAGATGACAAAACCATCATCACTCGATGTGAATAACGTAAAAGCAAAGTATTAAGGAGGCGGAAATGAAGAATCTGAGCAAAGCAGGCGCTTGTGTGTTGCTGATAGTATTCGCAGCATTGTACTCGTGTTCGTTGCCCCAAAAAAGCATCTTGATCGGAAATGAGGAAGGTTCAGAGCATAATACTGTTGAGTATCACACCGATTACTACTTCTATGAAACGTTTGAGAGCCTTGTAAACGCCGCAACCAGTATTATCGACGGCGTGGTGATATCTCAAAAATGCGAATGGCGCAACCTGATCGGTGAGCCAAATGAGGAATTTGCGCAAGTGCTTACAGAGGATTCGGTGACCGTTGATACGCTCATGGCTCTTGTGACGGTTTACGATGTGCGTGTTTTGAACGACCGCAAAGGTACATGTGCAAAAGGCGATGTGATAAAGCTTGTAAAGCTTGGCGGCGAAACGAAGGATGCTCGCCAAAAATTTGATGATTCCCCGACAATTGAAGACGGCGAGAGATATATTTTTATTCTGACGGATCTGAAGAACGAAAACGGTGAATATGGTGTGCTGAATCCCTATCAGTCTATATATGGGGCTTCATCTCGCGGCGAACCGGTAATGCTATCACCGAATTGCTTTGATATTACGATCGAAGGAATTGAAGCTGCAGTATCGGCGGCAGACGGCAGGCGGTAAACGTTGGACCGAAATAGCCTTTCGTTACCGCAGCTCCGGGTGAGCACACCAGCGCTGCGGTAACGCTTTTCTGCGTTTTTTCCACGCATTCGCGCGCTCTGACGGTGAAAAGCAAGAAAGTGCGAAAGGGCGAAAGATATGCGGAGCTGCCGCTGTATCCGTATGAGGCGGCGTTCTATAAGTATTGATGTATAAAATAAGCGGCGCTCCGTTTTTCACGGAAGCGCCGTTTTGATTTGGAAGGGAAGTAGCTTTCTCCTTATGTATTCTATTCAGCCCTTGAAATGAGATAGATACAGCTTTGCCGCATCATGATCCTTCTTGTTCTGAAGATAGTGAATGAATACAAATACCACGGGAATGAATAGGAACGCATATAACGCGATGACCATCCCGATCAGACCGGTTGCTATGTCTATTGGGAACGGAGCGATCACCCATCCAATGAACGCGAATTTTCTCAGCGCCTTCAGCATAACCCCAAAGCCGCCGGCGATTATATATGATGAAATTGCTCCACCGAGCGTAACCACAAGAAGGATGTCCCAAAGCAGACCCTGTTGCATGTTGTCTTTAAATATATTAAGAATGGACGGTACTCCGCAGACCGACGCTACCGCAGCAACGATCAGCCCAATAGTTATCCGTTTCATCTTCTTCTCCGATTTGTCAAACACTTCTTTAGCGTATCCATAGTCGTCAAAGACCGGAGTTTCGATAAGTGCAGCTCGCTGCTTTTTTTCTTTCTTTGCCATGTTTGCCTCCATATTTTTATATAATATTTGCGCCTTTTTGCATTTGGGGCACTTTCTATGTCACTATTATACACCTTTAGGTTAATGCTGTCAACCTTTAGATGCTTATAATTTAATTTATGGTTGTATATACTTATTCTATAAATTGATTTATCGGATGGTGGGTCATGACTTCAGATGAATTAAAACTGATTGGCGAGCGGATTTGTTCGCGCAGAAAGCAGCTCCGCTACACTCAGGAGCGCTTGGCTGATGAAATGAACGTTTCCATTCAGATGGTTTCAAATCTTGAGCGCGGCAATAAGGCTATCAAAATCGATAACCTTATAAAAATCAGCGGCATTCTCGGAGTAAGTACCGATTACATTCTCTTGGGTCGAAATACTGAAAGCGATGTGAGTAACGTGAACGACAAGCTTTCTATGCTTTCCGATGCCGATCTGCGGCTTGTGGAGCACATGATAGATTTCTGCATCGACAGGCAGAGCTGACGTGTGCAGTTGCCGCAGTTTTTATGTGGCTCGTTTTCTCAAATTCGCAATAAAAACTTTGCTTTTTATCACCGCATCATTTATAATGTGAAGCAGCGGCTTCCATGCCCATCAAGCTATAAACGGAGTACCCATGTATATTGAAGCTTTAGACCTCCGCACGCCCTCTCCCGCCCGCCTGAAAAGAGGGCGCGTCGCCATCTGCCTTTGCCCCGGTCAGGATAACTGCGGGCTTTGCGCTTCCGCCTGCGGTTTCGGTGCAATAGAGAAGAAGGAGCGCGTGCCGAAGGTTTTTCACGATGAATGCATCGCCTGCGGCGCGTGCGTGCGCGCGTGTCCTCGCGGCAATATGCGGCTCGTGGACTTCACCAAAGCCGAGGACACCGCCGAGCTGACGCTGAAAATACCGAAAAAGCTGGTTGAAAACGGGCTTGATGGCTTGACCGCCGGCGATATGATAAGCCTTTTTCCTATTTGCTCCGAGGATGGCGAAGCGGATGGACGCGCCGATTCCGAGGTGTACGAGGCGCATTATCTTGATTGCGGCGAGCTGAGTTTAAGGGTGAGAACGGCGAAGGAGAATGCGTTTAGGCCGTTTACAGGGCAAAAGCGGCGGTAAAAACCGCGGGAGGCAAAATGAAGCTTGTTATAATCATCGGCAGCGGCGCTGTCGGCAAGATGACCGTCGGGCAGGAGCTTGCCAAGATCACCGAGCTGAGGCTGTTTCATAATCACATGGCGATAGAGCCCGTTCTGGAGCTTTTCGGCTATTACGACGGGAAAACGGTTGCGGAGATTCGCGAGAGCATCTTTCGCAATTTCGCCGCCTCGGATAGCTGCGGCATGATCTTCACCTATATGTGGGCTTTTGACCGCCAAGAGGACAGAGCCTATATCGAGCATATTAAGAGCATTTTCGAGCCCTACGGCACGGAGTTTTACTGCGTTGAGCTTATCGCGCCGCAGGAGATCAGGCTCAAGCGCAACGCGACCGAAAATCGGGCGAAAAACAAGCCCTCAAAGGCAAATATCGAGTTTTCAAGCAAGCGAATACTGCATGAGGACGCGAACTACCGCCTTGTGAGCCGCGAGGGAGAGGTGCCTTTTGAAAACTATCTGCGCCTTGATAACTCCACCCTTTCCGCGGAGGATGTCGCGCGGATAATAAAGGAAAGATTCGGGCTTTGAGTTCAGCAACAGAAATCGCTTGTGTTTTCGTTGATTTTTTATTAATATTTGCATTGCTACGAAGCGTTGCATCCCCGCTATGGAGCAATTCTTGCTTTTGCGCCGCCCCTGCTGTACGATCGGTGTAACGGGAAACCGAAAACACCAATTTGGAGGTAACTATGGATTTTGCAACAAAACTTAAAGAGGCGCGCAAAGCGGCGGGAATGACACAGGAGCAACTTGCATCGACCCTTTCCGTTTCAAGACAGGCCGTAACCAAATGGGAGAGCGACAAGGGTCTGCCCGACATCGAAAACCTAAGGCTCATCGCCGCCGCACTGGGCGTGAGCATCGACTATCTGCTTGATGACGGCACGATGCTTGATATGTCCGTTATCAGAGAGCCGATCGAGCTATCATCATATTCAAATTCGCAAATCAAATGTAAAAAGCGGTATCCGAAGCAGGCGCGCCTGAGCGACCAAGCGGTATTGGCGCGCTTCCCCTCAGCCGAGATTTTCTGCCTAATTCATAAGCGTATCCTCGATAATAAGGAACGCCGACTTCAAACCGTCCTTTGGCTCACAACACCGTTTGCGAACACGGTGGAGATCGTGAACTCCTTAAAGCACTCCGATAAGCAGTTCTATCTTGTAAACAACGAGAATAAGCAGTATCTTGTAATGGTAACAAATGAGTTTATGGAGCTAAGACTGCTTGCAAACAGGGTAAGCGAAAGTAAATTCGACATCGGAGAATTTCGCTTTACACGCGGCATAAAGCTGAAGTAAGCTCCAAGCTTGTTATTATCATCGGCAGCGGCGTCCGCCTGTCGCGCATGATGCCGCTTTATTGTTTTACCGACTCCGATTGTTCATTGTTCATGTTCTTATACATCCTTTTTTCCTTTATAATTATATAAACAGTTTTGCAAACAGCCAAAATAACCCCGATTCCAATGATGATTAGCTGGACTTCTCTGCTTTTACCATCAGCTTTCTGAAAATGAATCACAAGAAGCAAACAACATAATAAAAGCATAGTGATAAATACTGCAGAAACACTGTGCTTATATTTTTTATAACACGAAAAAGCCCTTTTTATAAAGCTCATCTGCTGCCTCCAACATTATTGAACAATCTGTATTATACATGAGATAGCATCGTTTTGCAAGCATAAAGCTATTGCTGATCGTGTCTATATCTTCCGGGAGAAATAAATCAAGCGACGGAATCAACCGGTCGCATTTTAGCGATGGCTTTAAGAATGAATGCTGTGCCGGTGAGCTTACCGCTCATACTGCTGCTTTGGCACACATTCTCAAAGATGCTCCAATCGTGACATTCGCCGAGAGCTTC
>JAFZJT010000221.1 GCA_017553815.1 Clostridia bacterium | reverse complement strand
TTTCGTAACCTGTGCCCCGCGGGGCACAGGTTACGTTGCGTTTGCGCTCAGCAATATGCGTTGGCGCATATTGCTGAAGCTGCGATAGCCGAAGGCAATGCGCTTGAGAACCTTGATCTTGTTGTTGCAGCCCTCGGTGAAACCGTTTGTATAGCCGCAATCGAAGGCATTGAGTATGTATTCCGACCACTTACTCAATATCTTTATCAACCGTTCAAACTCATGAAGCTGAGTTGCGGCATTGAACATCGCAAACAGTTTAAGCCTTTCACGAGCTTCTGCGCTGTTTTTAGAGCTCATGAAGTAATAAAACTTTTCCTTCATCAGATACGCATCCGCAAGATCTTTGTTTATCTCAAGCATTTTCGATACGGCGAGCTTTTCATCGTCATTAAGATCGTCCTTGTGCTTCAAGAGCAGTGTTCGGCTTCTTTTGAAATACTTTCTCCTCTCATCCGACAATGCCTTTTGAACCCGTTTTCTGACGTTCTCGAACGCCCAAGTGCAGTAGCGAACGACGTGGAACTTATCTATCACTATCTTTGCGTTCGGAAAGAGGATCTTCGCCATTGAAACATATTCCTTTCGCATATCCGTTACGAAGTATTTTACATCTTCCTTGTTTGAAAATTCTTTCAAATAATCGAAAATGGTTCGTTCCTTTCGATCAGGCAGTATGTCGAGCATCCTTTTCTCCAGCGGGGCTGTAAGTATGCATTGAAACTTCTCTCCTCCGGCGTTGCCTCTGAATTCGTCTGTCGAAAGTACTATCGGAAGCTTCTTTGGTTTTGAAAACGGTGCAAGGTGCATCCATCGACATACGGTCGATTCGGATACGCCCAGTTCTTCGGCTATATCCTTTCTCGACACCTTTCCCGATAGCTTGTTGAGCGCCAGCAGAGCAAGCCTGTTGGTTATTCGGTGAAACTTCGGAAGAAGCCGGTTTTGTTCGTAGAAACGCTTTCCGCAGTTTTCGCATCTGTATCGCCGCTTTTTATACTTCCAAATCAGTTGTTTTCCCTGTACGGGACAATCTTTCACCGTCTGTTCTCGATAATCATGAACGGCGTCCGTTTCAGCCCCGCAGCACGGACACCGGGTCGGCCTTCGTTCCATCGCAACGTAAACGATCAGCCGGTCGGGATACTCCTCAATATTTCTGACCTCCATGTGTTCCATATCGAGCAGTTTTGTTGTATAATCTTTGTAGAGCATAAGTCTCTCCTCCTGTAGCTTTGTTTTGCAACTCTATTCTACATGATTTGGAAGATTTATGCTCTACCTTTTTTATTCAACCCCAATGTTTAGTATAGAACCATTATGAGCAGCCACATAAAGCTATCGGGCAGGAGCAAAACGCTCCTGTCCGCTTTCCTATTCATGCACTGTATATTCTGAAAGATGATTCATTTGCGCCTCAGTCGCCTATAAGCTATCGTGCCGCCAATAGCAAGCAAAACGACTGTTACACCGATAAGGACAGGAATAAGATAGTTCGCGTCCTCATCGCGCCTGTGGATCCAATTATAAAGGCCGCTACTGCCGCGCATCGAAACGCCGAACCTTGCTGTGAGCTCGGTGGGGGTTCCTTGGGAAATGACATATTCTGCGTCGTATGTGATCGCATCGCCGTCATTATCGTACCAGCCGGCGAATTCAAGCTCGCCGATCGTCGTTGCCGTGACCGTATTTGAATACTCGTTGCCGCTGTAGCTAACGGTGCCGCCTCCAACAGCGCAAATCCTATCCATGTAAAGAAGCGGGTTAGAGCTAAGATCGAGCTCATTCAGCGGGTTTCCGTCCGTCCAAAGCCAGTTGAGCTTGGGATTATTCGAGAGATCGAGCGAACTGATGCGGTTATTCTCGCACCTAAGCTCGGTGAGTTCGGGATTGTGCGAAAGCTCGAGCGATTCGATGCCGTTGCCGTCGCAGCAGAGCGCGCTCAGCGCCGGATTGTTTGAAACGTCTATCAAAGCAACCGAATTGTCCTGAAAAGCGAGCGTGCTCAGCTTGTGGCAATCCGAAACGTCGAGGCTCGTCAGCTTGTTGCGGTAGCAGATAATCGAAGTAAGCGCCGTGCAGCCCGAAATGTCCAGTTCGGTTATGAGGTTGTCGCGGAAGCACAGATACTCGAGCGCGCTGCAACCAGAAAGGTCGAGCCTGCCGCGGAATTCGCGCATGAAGGGGAGATCGAGCCGCACGAGCCGCATTTCGCCGCCTATTTCGCGCCAGATAACGGAAGGAAGCTCAATGCTGCCTTGCTTGTCTTCGAACGGCTCAAACCATGTTTCGGGCTTAGCGGGGTCGTAGGAAACGCTCAGTTTTTGCCCGTTCTTGATGCCTTTTTCATCCTTGAGCTCGAGAAAGCATGCGAGCTTATTATAGTCGTTTGCGTTGTAGCCATCGGCAGCGGACTTTTGCTCATTTGCGCTTGCAAACGCGGAGGACGGAACGGTATCAAGCGGGAAAAACGGGGCCAGAGCGAGCAGGATTACAGAAACAACAGCAAGAGCTTTTTTCATGAACATAAGAACACCTCCCAAACAATAAACGGTTTTTTTCATGTTGTGAACCTCTCTTTCTTAAATGTTCAAAATAATTATTGAGAAACAGCGACCTTTTTCACCGTATCAATAATGCGAACTGCTGATCGACTCGCAGCGCCGATCAAGATTCGATGGGTTGACTGTTTTGTTTTTTAACGACCCGTCTCTTTCCGCATACATGCCGAATGATAGAGGGTCATAGCGTAGCCGATTGGAACGGCGGGGAGAGGGGAATGCTTTATTCGGCTTTCAAGGTGCGCTCAAAAGGAGCAAGGGAAACACAAAAAAGAGTGAAACTCGTGCAAACCCTTTTCGGATAAAAATAGAGCCGACCCGAATGGCTTGCATCCGTTGCCTTACATAGATACTCGAGGTCTTTAGTTTATTAAGTGATTCGGTGTTCGATTATCGGTTCGAGGTATTCGCTGATAGATGATTGAAAGGATAATCAATACTTTATATGCTTTGTTACATTATCGATCGATGTTTCCGAACTCGCGTTCATAGGTCGTGGTTGGTAAAATATCCAACGGAGACATACTATAGCGCGCGCTTTCGGTGGTATCAACACCTTTTTAATGCTTTTCATCTTTCAAAAGAATACAACAAAGCAGTCCTACCGAATACAAAGCTCCCGGTCAAGTGGGGGACGGAGCCGCCGTCCCCCGAAATTGCCGGGAAACAGAAAAAGCTATGTACCTTCATACACAGCCGACGCATTCGGATAAGACTGCCAAAACCAAGGATTCGGTCTTGAAAAAACAATCCCATTCCATTATAATAGGTATGCGCGCACGGTGGATCCGTTGTGTATGTGGTTACGACACATATGCAGGCTGGAGATACTCCCAATATCTCCGGCCGCCGCTTTTTTGTTTCCACCTATATTTTAATTCCTTTTTCTTCCTTTGTCAACATTTATCTTAAACTTGGACCAAACAACATGATTAAGCAAAAAACACGGTTCGATAAAAACGAAAGGTGCTTTTTCAGTCATCCATCAGCCGGAGAACCCGAGCGAATCGAGCGCCAAGATCGATTTTTCAAAGTAGGAATCATCGATGATGAGCCGCTTGAAGCTGCTTTGATTTATAGATGCGTTATTGCCGGCATTCAACCGCCAAACCCATGTTTCAGAGGCAGCCGCTGCAATAGTGCAAATAAATATATGATTATTATATCGCTTTTCGGAAAAACGCAAGAACGCATGCGAGCAAAAAGCGCCGGTCGTGACAGCAAAGGAGCGCTAATCTTCCACCAATGCAGCCGATTCTGATATATTGTGTATTTGCACATCAACACTTGATAATCGGATAAGAATAGTGTATACTAACTGAGTTGTAGGTCGATACGACTTTTCTGTATCATCTGCTTCGGAGCCGTAAAGAGACCAAAATATGTGAAGCGGTATCGAAGTGGTCATAACGGGACTGACTCGAAAGCGCCGAATGATTTTGGAAGCGGGCAAAGGAAAACTTCTATTATACATTGGAAAAACTTTGCCAGACAGAATTGAATACTTGGTCTATTTCTCTCGCCAAAATCTCTCCTTTTTCCGAGAAACGTCCGGCGAGGTAAATATACGGAGAGTTGTCCGAGAGGTCGAAGGTGCAGCACTCGAAATGCTGTGTTCCCGCAAGGACCCCTGGGTTCGAATCCCAGACTCTCCGCCAAAGATAATGCCCACCCACCGCGGTGGGCATTGTCTTTGCATTGATGGAGGGATTCGAAGCCTTGAGCCGTCCGCCCGGTGGGCGCACCAGACGGTGCTCGGCCGGCTTTTGTCAAAAGGCGCGGAAGCGCAGCACGGAGTGCAAGCTGAAGACGCATCTTTTGCAAAAGGAATCCCAGACTCTCGTCGTCGCGGACTTCATATCGCTCGCGACAGCTTTTTCAAAAGCTATCTCTCGCTCATTTCGTCGCTCCTCCTCTCCGCAAAGGACCACGCTTGCTTCACCTGTTCGCTTGCAAGCGCGCTCACAACGGCTTCGCGGCGCTACCACTCTTTTGCGGTCTTCCCATTGGTTATTGCGGTCTGATGTTATCGCGCTCACTCTTCGCATTCCACGCCCAGACCTTTCTCAAGCGCACCCGCCGAAGCGATCTTCGACGTGTAATCAAGGTGGGAATAGATATTCGCTGTGGTCGAGAAGTCGCTGTGACCGAGCCACTCCTGAATCTGCTTCATGGGAACTCCGTTTGCGAGCAGAAGCGACGCGCACGAGTGCCGCAGATCGTGGAAGCGTATCTCGCGAAGCCCGTTCGCTTTGAGAAAGGCTTTGAAGCCGTCCGTCACATAATTGGGCTTGATTAGATCGCCGACCTCGTTGATGCAGATATAGCCGATATGCTCCTTGTTGTACGATTTGCCGCAGAGCCGCCTGTTTGCGATCTGCTCCTCTTTGAGCGCGATCAGCCTTTGCTTCACAAAGCTTACAAGCGGAAGCGTTCGCATACTCGAGCGCGTTTTCGTCCTATCCTGCTTAACGAGCGTGCTCTTGCCGTCCACACATACGGAAGTTACGGTATGTTTGATCGTGATCGTGCCTTTTTCAAGGTCCACAGCATCCCATTTGAGACCGAGCACTTCGCTTCTTCTCAATCCGTAGAAAGCCGCGAGCATTATCGGTATTTCAAGGCGAGAGCCCTTAGATGCTTCAAGCAGCGCCTTCATCTCATCGGCATCGTAGAAGCTGCCCACGAACCGCTCAAGGCGCGGCCGCTCCACCTTGTCCGCCATGTTTATCGGCACCAGATCGATCTTCACGGCGTATTTCAGCGCCTTGTGAATTATCGCATGATAGTGGATAACGGTGTTTGCCGAAACGCTCTCCAGCTTTTCAATATAGAAGAACTGGATGTCCTTCGCCGTAAGCTCCTTAAGCTTGATGTGCTTTTTCTTGAAATACGGCGCAATTGCACCGCGCACCATCTGGGAGTAGGAAGAATAGGTAACGATCGAAACCGTTATCCGAACGACCTTCAGCCACTGCTCCAGATAATCCGAGAACAGGATCTCTCCGTCCTCGCAGTCGATCTGCTCGGGCGGCTTGAAGCTCTTTCTTTGAGCGTTCAAAAACTCCTCGGCCTTCTTCTTGTTTCCTTTGACCGGAAGCCCGGTCGAGATCCATTTGGTTTTGCGCTTGCCAAGCGCGGCCTTATAGCTGAGTACCGCATAATAGTACCCGTTCTTTTCGCTTAGATGTCCTGCTGTAGTTTTATAGCCTCTGCTAATAAATCCAAACAAGGCGTGGTCAATTTCCCACTTAGATCTGAATAGAGTCTTACTAATGCTATTTTAACACAACATAATGATGGATTCTACTTAAGAATTGAGTATTAAGTACTTCCTCTCTGCTTAATATAGTTAAATCAACTGGCAAAAAGAGCTCTTGTTCTAAAAGGGATAATATCAA
>JAFZJT010000220.1 GCA_017553815.1 Clostridia bacterium | reverse complement strand
GTTGAGTCCGCGACCACTTCCCTCGCTTCTCTGTTTGGCAATCTCTCCCTCGACGATGCCGCCGCACCCGCCGAGGCCGCCGTTGAGACCGCAGTTGAAGAGGGCACCGAGAACTAAGCTCGGCTTTGAAACGGTAAGTTAATAATCATGCGGTATCCGGCTTGACGGATACCGATTTTCGTTGCGGCAAAAGAGGAATATATCATATAATAACGGGTTGCTGCTTGATATAATAACGAAAGGAATGATATAATAATAAAAAATTATAGTAAGGAGAAGAAATGATTTGAAAAGAGTTAGACGAATCGAAGCCTACGGGGTGATACTGTGCATGCTGTTTGTTACGGCAATGATTCCGAATAGGATTAAGGCCTATTCTGTATTTGCATTGTTAGATGTTCCGCAAATCGAGCAGCAAAAAAGCTACTGGTGTTGGGCTGCAAGCGGCGCAGCGGTTGCAAGCTATATGCTTAATCAGAGTATTTCTCAGCAAGATTTCTCATATAAAGTTAAGAATAATAGCACAAATAATGATCCTGCAACTTTGGAGGAAACCAAATTTGGTTTGAGTAAGTATGGTATCTATTCAACTTTGAGTGAATCAAAACTGTCATATAGCGCCATAAAAAACAGTATAAAGTCCGGCAAACCGATTGTTTTACGTTGGGGTATTATAAATATAGGAGGGCATCAAACAGTCTTAAAGGGTTTTCATGATTCTGAAGACGGTGTTCGGTACGTATTTATAATGGATCCGGGATATGCGACGATGCGCGTTATGACGTACGATTCGGCGTGCAATCACACAGTTTATTCATTTGAGTACGGAGATCTTTGGTACGTATGGGATCGTTCGCTGCATCAAATTAGAAAATGAATAAAATTTATAAAGCAGGAGAAGTGATATGAAAAGAGTCATAGCAGTATTTTGCAACATACTTATATGCTTTCTTGCCTTATATTCAAGTGGTATCACAAAGGCGGAAAAAGCTCATCCTGTAGATGAAGTTCCTTTGGAGATAGTGGAGTATGCAAAAAAGGCACTGGATGAGCAGAGGCAATTTATGGGAGCGGATTTCGGCTTTGTAGGTGAAGCGTTTTCATCCGCTGAAAGTATTGCCGAGCTTAAAATAGGATGCGGATACCTACAGCCAAGGCTTATGGGTGATGGTGAGTTGGTTTATAAGAACGAGAACAATAATGGTACTTGGTACTTTACCGTCACGAAGCCCGATGACGATATCGTTGCAGGCTTTATGGTGTTAAGACGCAATGGCGAGTTATCGTATTATGGCATGGATATTGCGTTTGGGATTGGGGATGCAATGCGCATTATGGAAACGCTTGCTCTAAAAGAGAATATCGATAGCAATCCTCAGATAGTGGTGCTGTCTGTTTCAACCCCTGCGATTGCACAGGAGTTTAATGGTGATATCTGTTTGATAACAACGAATGCGTATGGGGTTGCAGACGAATATCGCAAGGTAACAACATATAGGCAGCTTCCAACAATCAAGGACTACATGAATGCGTTTGAACGCAACTCTGCGAAAAACAACGACCCTAATGCTGATGGTTTTCCACAGTCGATTGAACTTTTGCCGGATTTGGGAATTGAGACCTCCTACGAGAAGAACACCACTCGTGTTACCTGTTTTTTTACTGCTGCTGCAGTATTGGTTATTTCGATAACCGTACTGTATAATGTTAAAAAAAGAAAGCTTCAAAAGAATTAACTTTGTTAAAAAAACGTATGCTTTATAAAATCATTTAAGCTGACGAAAGGAAAACGATACTCTGTTGCATACGAGGTATCGTTTGCGCTTTTATGCCTAATATGATTAATTCATGCTCAATATCAATAGTTGGGGTTGAGCACATAGAAAAGAGTTTTCGTAACCTGTGCCTACGAACAAACGCCGCCTGAGGTACAGTGAGTAGGCAGTCACCGTTAATAAGCACCTCTTCCGCCAGCTCGCTGTAGTATTCGTCGAGCTCGATGATATCGTCAAATGAAAACGACGCGCCGAGCTTGATAGCCTTGGTTATCAGCTTGTACGAGGCGTCGAAGGAAAGGCTGAAGCAGGCGACCTCGGTGACCTCATCCGATGGGCCGACGCTCTTTAAAGAGGAGATGCGCGCGATAAGCGTGCTCTCCGCCCAGTCCTCCCAGCGGTCGTAAAAGGTTTCCCATTCCATAAGCGCTCCTTCCCGCGCGAATCAGCGCATAAGGTTTAAAACGGGGCACCCGATAGCCGGATGCCCGTTTCGTTTTATAAAGCTTATTCCTCGTTGAAATAGCGCAGAACGAGCGCATCGAGCGCCGCCTGATCATTCGCGCCCATCGCTTCGCGGCAGGCGTGCATCGCGAGCATCGGAACGCCCACGTCCGCGGTGCTCATGCCGAGCTGGGAGGCCGCGTCGGAGCCGAGGGTGCCGCCGCCGCGCAGGTCGGGGCGGTTCATATAGTGCTGAAGCGGTATCTCGTACTTTTTGCAGATGCTCTCAACGATGCCGATGCCCCTCGCTTCGGTCGAATACTTCTGCTCATAGTTCATCTTGAGCGAAACGCCCTTGTTGAGCTCGCTCGCGCTCGTACCGTCCGCAAGCTCGGCGTGGTTGGGGTGCTTGGCATGCGCAACGTCGCAGGAGAGCATGAAGCCGCCCGTCAGCGAGTCGATGAATTCGCTCCTCGTGGCGCCAAGGGCGAGGGAGAGCTTCTCAAGCATCATTCTGAGTGTGGAGCTGTTCGCACCCTGCTTGGTGCCGGAGCCGACCTCCTCGTTGTCGAAGAGGATGGCCGCGCAAACGCCGCGCTTTGCGCCGCAACCCATGATGCCCTGAAGTATCGCGTGGGTCGAGGTGATGTTGTCGAGCCTTGCCGCGGTCAGTATGCTCTCGTCGAAGCCGCAGAGCACGGGCTTTTCGGTGTTGTAAACGCAGAGGTCGTAGCTGAGGATATTTTCGCTCTCAACGCCCATATATTCGGCGAGCATCTTAACGAAATAGCCGTCCTTATTGAAATCCTTTTCAATGCTCGCGCAGATAGGAAGCATATCCTTATTCGGATTGAGCGCAACGCCCTTGTTGACATCGCGGTTGAGGTGGATGGCAAGATTGGGGATGGTCAGGATGGGCTTTTCAAAGTCCACGAGCCTGCGCTCGGGCTCGAGAACGTTTTCGGACTTGAGCGTCACAAGACCCGCCGCAGAAAGGGGACGGTCGAGCCAGGACGAGTGGATCATGCCGCCGTAGGGCTCGATGCTGAGCTTGAGACAGCCCGCCGCAGTCTGCTCGGGGGAGGGCTTGATGTAATAGCAGGGCCAATCGGTGTGGCTCGCCGCGAGGCGGAACGGATCTCCGGGCGCGTATTCGGAGCCGACGTGGAACGCGATGACCATCGTTCCAAAGCATTTAACGTAGTAATCCTTTCCCTTTTTGAGCTCCCATTTTCCGTTTTGCTCGAGCCTTACGAAGCCCGCTTCATCAAGAAGCCGCATAGCCTCCGCCGCAGTGTGATAGGGCGAGACCGATTTTTCGAGCAGGGAGATGAGTCCGTTAAGGTTGGTTTCCATGATTTCCTCCATATTGAAACGTTTTTGTTATTGGTGATTTTGCTTTACCGCATGGTGGCGCGGTATCTTTTGGCGTTTCTGCGCCTTCTTGAATGCTTTTTGCGAAGCACCAGAAGCCGAACTACGATCAGCGCGATAAGCGCGATAACGAGCAGCAGCACCCAGAACAACACCCCGCTCGGCCCCTTGCGAACAAGATATCTTGAGGCGTTTGCGATGCGATAGCCTGTGGAATGGCTTGAAAAGCGCCAGATCATGCTCTCGCCTATGCCGCCGGTTATTATGCCGCTGCCGTCAAGGATGACGGGGGATGCCTTGAGCGAGCCGCCCTGCGAGGACGCGCAGAGCGCCATGCCGTCCGCAACGATTGCGTACTCCGCGCCGTCGCTCACGGAATCCTCCCTGCGGTAGTAGGCCTCGCCGTTGCTGTCGAAGCAGCGCCGATAGAGCGCCACCCTGCCGACAAGCTCCGAGGACGCCTCCGCCTTGAAAACGCCGCCGTCAATGGTCAGATAATGCCATTCATCGCTCGATGAGGTGTAGAGGCTGCCGTTGTAGTAGTGCCAAACGGTGTACTGATCTGCGCCGGGCTCGTGCTCGATCCCAAGAACGGTCTTTTTGCCGCTGCCCGGGGGAAAGGTAACGGAGATGAACGCGGTCTCATGAGGCTCGATATCGATATCGGAGGCCGAGGCAACGTCGCGTTGCGCGATCAGATTCGCCCTGATAAAGGCGTTTTCGTAGAAATGATAGTCAACGTAGCCAACAACGTCGCCCTTTCTGATCGGCGCTTCGGCGTAATCGGAGTTCACAACAGTGATTATCCTTGCCGGATTCTCCATGTATTCGCGGATGCTCGTATATGCGCCGGTGATCGAAAGCCCGTCGATCGCCGCCTTCGCGGTGAATCGGCCGTTTTCGGGATCGAAGGGGGAGCAGTTGTCCGCGGCGAGCTCAAAATCGGTTTGCACATTGAACTCGGAGAGCGCGAACGCGCGGTAGTTTTCAAAGCCCCATTCGTAGATAACGGGCGCGGTCTGATAGCGGTAATAAGAGGTGGTTCCCGTATTGCTGTCCCCGAACTGAACGAGTATCAGCGTAACGCCGTTTCTTCGCGCGGCGCTCACAAGGCAGTAGCCCGCCTCGTTCGTTTCGCCGGTCTTGCCGCCGATGCAGTATTCGTAGAGGAAGCTCTCGGTATCCGAGGACTTGGTGCAGATAAGGCGGTTTGAATTCTCGAAATAGAAGCCGTTCGGGTGGATATTCGTTGCCTGCACCTGATAGGTAGGCGTTGAGAGTATCTGCGCAACGATCGGATTCTTGAGCGCCGCGTTCATGAGGATTGCGAAATCATGCGCGGTGGTGTAGTGCTCCTCATCGTGCCTGCCGTCCACGGTTGCAAAATGCGTGGAGCTCATGCCGAGCTCGCGCGCCTTCTCGTTCATAAGGCTGACAAAGAGCGAGACCGAATCGGCGGGGTCTATCCACGAGCCGAAATGCTCGTAGGCGGTTTCTATCGCGATCGCCTTGGCAGCGTCGTTGCCGGAGCGCAGGAGCATGCCGTACAGCATGTCGATAAGCGATATCTGCTCGCCAACCTCAAGCCCCATCAGCGAGCTCGTTGGACCGAAGCCGACCACGGGCCGCCAGCCGAGGGTTATGACCTTGTTGAGATCGGGCAGGTTTTCGACCGCCACCAACGCGCTCATTATCTTGGTCGTGCTCGCGGGGAAGGCGCGGGTATCGCCCTCGCGGGAATACAGCAGCGCTCCCGTATCGGCTTCGATAAGGTAGATATAGGGCGTGGTGATATCGGCGAAGGGGTCGGCATCCTCCTTGGGAGGCATGCTCTGCGCGGGAGCGGGCGTTGGCTGCGGCGCGATTTCCTGCTGCTCGCAGAGCGCAGAAAAGGGCAGGAGCGATAGAAGCATCGCCGCCGCTATGAAGATGAACAATAAGCGCCTCATACGCACTCCCTTCGGAAACCGTTGATACTGCGGCCGCATGACCGCATAAATATACACCCTAACATTATATCATTCAACAGCTCAATTGTACATAGCGAAAAGCGGAAGTATGGGCTTATATACAATAATAGGCGCGATTCGTGCGCAGAGTGCGATTTTCATGCTTTTTTTTAACGGCGCAAGATGCTATAATAATAGAGTTGCGAATTAGCGGCGCTTTGATGAGCAGACGCATGCCGGGCATGCGGGTCATGAGAAGCGCAGCATAGATTGAATCAAACGGATGATCAAAGGATATGAATAAAGAACTGTTTACTAAGCTTCAAAGATTTTCGGCATTCGGACTTGTCTGCGTGACGGCGGGCGCACTTTTTGCCTGCAAAACCACAGTTGGCGCGAACACGCCCGAACCGACGGCGGCGATCACGGCTGAACCCGCTCCCACGGCGAGCAAGACCGCAGCGCCGACCGACGCGCCTACCCCAACGCCAGAGCCGACCGAGGTGCCGACGCCCGAGCCCACGCCCGAGCCGCTTTCGATAGCGTTTCGCGATATCGAGCTTGCGCGGGAGGTCAAATACGATTATTTCGCGATACCAGAGGAAGTGCTCGTGCTTATGAGCGAGGGCGACCGCGAGCTGTACCGCCGCGTTGCCGCCGCGTATTTTTCATACGAAAACGAGGTCGAGATCCCCGCGGGGATGGAGGCGCATGAGAACCTCTGGCGCGTTATCGATATGTATTTCCCGCTCTTTTTTGCGGACGTGAGCGACGAGACGATAGTTGAGGAAAACGGCACCATCCGCTGGGAATACATGGGCTCGAGCGAGGAGCACGAAAAGGCGATAGCGGATTTTGAAGAGAGGATAGGCGAGCTTCTTGACCCGGTCGTGGAGAGCGACAGCTTCATTATGCAGGTGCTGACGGTCTATAAAACCTTGACCTCGTGCATAGTTTACAACGGCATCAATATAAACGGCGAGGACCCCGACGGTTCGAGCGAAGTTCCGTACGTTTACCGCCATACCGTGAACGCGATAATTGATAAAACGGGCGTTTGCTGGTGCTTCGCGAGGGCGTACAACTTCCTCATCTGCCAGCTCGGCGCGGAGTCGCTGACCGTGCACGGCCTCAGAAAGGGCGACAACGCGATACACGAGTGGACGGTGTTCAGGTATCAGGACGAATGGCGCTACGCCGACCCCACCTGGGACCTGGGCGGAAACAGCCTCTACTTCTTCGGCTTCACAAGAAACGCAAGAACGAGTCATGGCTATCCCGACAACAACGTTTCGGTGCTCGAGGGCGATACCTACCGCGCTTCCGAGTATTTCACGGTCGACGGAACCTTCTATAAGGACCTTTACACGGGAAAATGCTCGGGCGACACCTACGAGCTCGACCATGAGAACGGGCTTATCGTGTTCTATGATATCAGCTACAATATCTTCGGCGAAGAGGTCGCAAGAAAGCTCTGCACCTTCGACCCCGAGACCGCGAAGTATCAATTCTTCGATTGATGAAATGAACGGCGGCACGGAGCTTATCAAAAAACGCTTTTCAGAGCTTGCGAAAAGGGCGGATAATAAGGGCATCTTCACCTACACGCCCTTTCTTGGGCTGATGGAGCAGGACGCGCTTTTCAGGATGAAGCGCGAGCTTTCGTTCATTCCTTTTGAAGCCTTCGGCGGCTCTGCGGGGTGCGAGCGGGTGATGGTGCGCTTCGGAAGCGCGGAGACCCTCGGCTACGACGAGCCCTTTCCGATAAAGCTGCTTCTTGCCGAGCCGCTTAACCAAAAATTTGCGGATAAGCTCACGCATCGCGACGTTCTCGGCGCGCTGATGGGGCTTGGCATCGAGCGCGAAACGCTTGGCGACATAGTTCTGCGCGATAACCGCGCCTATATCTTCTGCGCCGAAAGCATGGCGGAGCATATCAAGGAGAACTTTTCTAAGGCGAAGCATACCGATTTAAAATTGAGCTTCGCCGAAAGCCTGCCCGAAGGGGAGCTTTACAGGCTCGCGCCCGCCGAGCTGACGATAGCAAGCGAAAGGCTCGACTGCACCGTTGCGGCGTTTTGCAAGCTCTCACGCGGGGACGCTTCGGAGCTTATCGCAAAGGGGCTCGTGTTCGTGAACGGCGCGCAGATGGAGAGCGGCGCAAAGCCGCTTGCCGAAAACAGCATCGTTTCCGTGCGCGGCTACGGCAGGTTCATTTTAAGGGAGCAGGCGCGAAGAACGCGCAAGGACAGGCTCGTGGTGCGGATAGAAAAATACGAATAGAGGGCAATGGAAATGAACGCGCAAACCCTGCCGCTTGGGAAAAGAATAATAATCCTCGGCTGCCCCGGCAGCGGCAAAACCACGCTCGCGCTGCGCCTTCGTGAAAAAACCGGGCTGCCGCTCGTGCATCTGGACTGCATCTGGTGGCGTGCGGATAAAACGCATATCTCGCGCGAGGAGTTCGACAGCCGCTTGAACGCCGTGATGCGCGGCGAAAAATGGATAATAGACGGGGATTTCAGCCGCACCTACGAGCCGCGTTTCGCCGCCTGCGACACGGTGATCTTCCTTGATTACAGCGAGGAATGCTGCTTGAAGGGCATCGAGCAGAGGCTCGGAGTGCAGAGAAGCGACGTTCCTTTCACGGACGCCGCGCTCGACCTTGACCTTGTGGAACAGGTTCGCGCGTACCGCGAAAACGGGCGGGTGAGGGTACTTGAGCTTATAAAAAAGCATCCGAATAAAACGGTGCTCATCTTCACATCGCGGGAAACGGCTTCGGAGTGGCTGGACGAATTATAAATTTGAAGACTTGTGAAGAGGCTTCGATTTTAAAAAAGGAAGTGAAAAGTATGATAATTTGGATAAGCGGCCCGTACGGCGTGGGCAAATCCGCGCTTGCCGAGGCTTTGGCGCAGAGAATGGAAAACGCGCTTATATTCGACGCGGAGGCGGTCGGCAACGCGGTTCGGGGCAACTATCCCGACTGCCCCTACGGCTATATCTTCGAGGATTACCCGCTTTGGGGCGAGTTCTGCGTTCGCCTCATCCGCGACGTTCACGAGAAATTCAATAAGGATATCCTCGTTCCGATGACGCTTCTGCGCGAGAGCTCCTTCGGCATCATCGAAAAGCTGCGCCAAGCGGGGATAAAAACCGAGCTTATCGTGCTCGAAGCTTCGCACAAAACCGTCCACGACCGCATCCTCAAGCGCGGCGAGGAGGAGGGCTGCTGGTGCATGGAGAATATCGAGCTTTCAAGGCGGGGCAGCGCCGCGCTTGACGGCATACATATCGAAACCGATGAAAAAACCGTTGCTGAATTGGCGGCCGCCGTGCTTTCTTTCGTCGGTGATAAGCGATGCGCGGATAGCCGCGATCCTTCTGCGGGAAGGAAACCGACGCTTATTCTGAGGGATATAACAGAAGCCGATATCGAGGATTATATTCGCTGGTTCACCGTTGAAACCGAGTGGGATAACTGGGATGCGCCCTGGGAGCCCATCGAGGACGGCACCGAGGAGAAACAGCGCGAGATCTGGACGGAATACTATCAAAAAGTGCGCTACCTGCCCGAGGACAGGCGCAGGTGGAAATTCGAGATAGAGGCGGACGGCGTGCATATCGGCTGGGTTTCGGCCTATACCGACCTCGACTATTTGGAGAATGAGGAGGGTTTGCCCGCGATAGGCATATGTATTCCCCCGATCGAAATGAGGAGCGGGGGGCTCGGCACGCAGGCGCTCAAGGCATTTATCGAGTATTACCGCTCGCTTGGGTATAAATCGGTCTACACGCAAACCTGGTCGGGCAATGCACGCATGGTGCGCGTTGCGGATAAGCTCGGCTTTATCGAGGTCTGCCGAAAAAAGGATATCCGCGAAGTGAACGGCGAAAAATACGACGCCATAACATGGCGATTGGATTTGGAATAAAAAACGATACGAAGGAGAAAGAAAAAATGAAATATTCCATCATCACCAAGGGCATGGGCTGCCCGCATTGCATCAAAAAGGTAACAAAGGCGATGGAGAATCTCGGCGCAAGCATCGAAAAGGTCGAGCTGAACGATATCGCGGTCGAGTCCGAAAAAAGCGAGGCGGATATCCGCGCGGCTATCGAGGCGCTGGGCTTCGAGGTCGTTTCGGTTTCGGCGCAATAAGCGCGGGTTTCATTAAAAAACCGCATAAATCAAGGAAAAATCATGGAGCTTGACGGAAGAATTGTGATCGGCCTATCGGGAGGAGTGGATTCCTCCGCCGCCGCGCTTTTACTCAAGGAGCGGGGGTTTGACGTGGTGGGCGTTTTTATGAAGAATTGGGACGAGCAGGACGAAAACGGCGCCTGCACGGCCGAGGAGGATTACCAAGACGCGCGGCGCATCGCCGAGCAGATAGGCATACCCTTCTATTCCGTGAGCTTCGTTAAGGAATATTACGATAGGGTTTTTGAATATTTCCTTGAGGAATATAAAAAAGGACGAACGCCGAACCCCGATATCCTCTGCAACACCGAGATAAAGTTCAAGGCGTTTTTGGAGCTTGCGCTCACGATGGACGCCGCAGCGCTCGCCACGGGGCATTATGCGCGGCTCGATAAATCGAATGGAACGCGGCTTCTTCGTGCGCGGGATACGGGCAAGGACCAGACCTATTTCCTCGCGGGGCTCAGCGAAAAACAGCTTGAAAAGGCGCTTTTCCCGATAGGCGAGCTTGAAAAGGCCGAGGTGCGCGCCATCGCCGAGCGGGCGGGGCTCGTTACCGCGAAAAAGAAGGATTCAACGGGCGTTTGCTTTATCGGAGAGCGGAATTTCAAAAAATTCCTTATGCAGTTCCTTCCCGCACAGCCGGGCGAGATGATAGACCCGCGCGGCAAGGTCGTCGGGCGGCACGACGGGCTTATGTATTACACGATGGGTCAGCGGCGCGGGCTCGGCATCGGCGGCATGAACGAAGGAAGCGGCGAAAGCTGGTTCGTGGTCGGCAAGGATATGAAGAATAACCGCCTCATCGTTCAGCAGGGCGAGCACGAGGAGCTGTTTTCAACCGCGCTCACGGTGGAGAGGATGCACTTTATCGCGGGCGAGCCGCCGAAAAAGAGCTTTCGCTGTACCGCGAAATTCCGCTACCGACAGCAGGATCAGAGCGTTACCGTCACGATGGACGGCGAGCGGGCGCATATCGATTTCGACGAGCCACAGCGCGCGATAACGCCCGGGCAATGGGCGGTTTTGTACGACGGCGAAGCCTGCTTGGGCGGCGGCGCGATAGATGAGATTAGGCCCGTTAAGGCGCTGGACGCTTCGTTATTCGAGTGAATAGTGAATAATGAATAGTGAATAGTTAAGGATGAAATTCCAAAGGAATTTCTGAAGATTTAGTTTTATAAATATTAGAATTTTTATTGGAGGATTCTGTAATGGAAATCAGAAAGATGATAGACCACACCCTTTTAAAGCCCGACGCGAGCGAGGAAGCGATAAAGAAGATTTGCGACGAGGCGAAGGAATACGGCTTCAAGAGCGTTTGCGTGAACCCGTCGCGCGTTGGCTTCGTTGCCGCCGAGCTCGAGGGGAGCGACGTGCTTCCCTGCTGCGTAATCGGCTTCCCTCTGGGCGCAACGCTTCCCGAGGTGAAGGCGTTTGAGGCCGCCGCCGCCATTGAGGAAGGCGCGAAGGAGCTGGATATGGTCATCAATATCGGCGCGGCGAAGGACGGCAACTGGGAGCTCGTTAAAAAGGATATTGAGGCGGTCGTGACTGCCGCAAACGGCGAGGCGCTCGTCAAGGTCATCATCGAGACCTGCCTGCTTACGGACGAGGAGAAGGTGCTCGCCTGCCAATGCGCGAAGGAAGCGGGCGCGGATTTCGTCAAGACCTCCACGGGCTTCTCCACGGGCGGCGCGAACGAGCACGACGTGGCGCTGATGCGCAAGGTCGTGGGCGAGGAGATGGGCGTTAAGGCTTCGGGCGGCGTGCGCACCCCCGAGGACGCGGAGAAGTTCATCGCGGCGGGCGCGTCGAGGCTCGGCACGAGCAACGGCGTTAAACTGCTCGGCTGATTCAATATTGAGCGATTATAAGCAAAAAATAAATATCAGAACGCTTGATAGCCGAGACCTCGAAGCGGCAAAGGCGCTTTGGCTCGCGAGCTTCCCCGATGACGACGAAAGCTTCGTGGACTACTATTTCCGCGCGCGCACCGCGCCGGAAAGGACGCTCGGACTCTTCGTTTCGGAGGAAGAAGGGAGCGAAGCGCGCGAAAAGCTCGTCAGCATGCTCTGCTTCGAGGAGCTTTTCATGCGCGTTTCAAAGGGGAAAACGGCGCGGGGGGCGTTCGTTGCGGGCGTTTGCACCTCCCCCGAATACAGGCGGAGAGGGTTCGTTCGGCGGCTTTTTGAAGTGCTTGAAGCAAGGCTCGCCCCGCTCGGCTGTGAAGCGATGGTGCTTCAGCCGTTTGACTTCGGTTTTTATGAAAAGCTTGGCTTTCGTGCGTTTGCGGTGCGTAATATCTGCAAGCTGAAAAGCGGGGAGTATCAGCTTCTCGACCCCTTCTCTGCGGGCGAATGCTGCAAGCCGAAAAGCGCGGGGGAGAACGCACGGATCGTGCTGCTCGATGAGGATATGCTTTATCGCGTCTACGGCGCATACACCGAAAACCTCTGCGGCGCTCTTGTAAGAACCCGCGAAAAATGCGCGGCGGTGCTTGAGGAATACGCGGTCTGCGGCGGGCGCGCGCTTGCGGTCAAGACCGATTCGGGCGAAGCCTACGCGCTTTGGTACGGCGCGGAGGACGATGGCGGCGAGGAGCGGAAAAAGCCCGTGCGCCTCGACGAATTCGCCTTTACAGGCGAGGCCGCCGCCGAGGAGCTTATCCTTCGCCTTTTGGATGAACTCGGCGCGGTGGAGCTGCCGCTTCCGACCGCTTTTTCGCTTGCCTGCGGCGAATGCGGCGTGGAGCGCTTCAATATGCTCAAGCCGATCGGCGAAAGGCGCTTCGAGGAGTTTTTAGGGGAGAGCGAGCCGTTTGATTCAAAGAGGTATTGAGCGCGGGTATTGATAGCAGTAAAATGCTTTGCGCCCGCTTGAAAAAACGGAAAAACCCGCTTGGCTTTGGCGCGCTCAAGCATGAATCACGCTTCATAGCGCATAAAACCATTGAAAATGCATATAATTTCTAAAAATATATGGTGCATTTGCGAAAAAACTATTGCAATTATGAACAAAATATGTTATTCTGCTAATGTACCTTGTATTTATGGATCACCGTAAACTTTTCAGCGACAGAAAATGTCGGAAGTACCTTCAAGAGTGGGCAAAACCCGCTCTTTAATTTTGAGGGGGTACCTTTTCGGAGGAAGAATTGAAGCTTACAGACCGTATCTTTGAATTGCTTGAGCCGACCGTTAAAAATCTCGGCTACGAGCTGTATGAGGTCGAATTCCAAAAGGAATACGACAACTGGGTGTTGACGCTGTTCATCGACAAAGAGGGCGGCGTCGATCTGGACGACTGCGAGCGCGTCAGCAACGCCGTGGACCCCATCCTCGACGAGGTCGACCCTATCGAGCAGGCGTACTATCTCTCCGTGAGCAGTATCGGCATCGACCGACCGCTTAAAAAGGACAAGGATTTTCAAAGAAATATCGGCAAAAAGCTCGATATTCGCCTCTACGCCCCCTTGGACGGCAAGAAGGAGTATTCGGGCGAGCTCATATCGTTCGACGCGGAGAGCTTCACCGTTAAAACCGATAAGGGCGAGAGAACGATGGGGCGCAAGGCCTGCGCGCTCGTTCGCCCGCATATCGACTTTTAACGCCGGATTCGCGGCCGTGAGCAAAGTTAAACCCAAACAGATAATGATTTTTAAGGAGATAATAAAATGAACGCGGAACTCATCAGCGCACTTAGGCAGATAAGCAAGGATAGGGGCATCTCTTTTGAGGTGCTTGCGGACGCCATCGAAGCGGCGCTCGTCAGCGCATATAAGAAAAATTACAACACGAACGGCAACGTTCGCGCCAATCTCGACCGCGAGACCGGTAAGATAGAGATCTGGGCGTCCAAGACCGTTGTGGAGACCGTTGAGGATCCCATGACCGAGATCTCCCTCAAGAACGCCAAGGCGGTCAACCCGCTGTTTGAGATCGGCGACGTGCTCGAGGAGGAGGCCGACACCAAGAATTTCGGCAGGATAGCCGCGCAGACCGCCAAGCAGGTCGTAATGCAGCGCATCCGCGAGGCGGAGCAGGGCGCGATCTTCGATGAATACGCCGAGAAGGAAAATGAGGTTCTCACCGCGATCGTTCAGCGCAGCGAGAAGAACGGCATCTACGTTGAGCTCGGCAAGACCGACGGCCTCATCCCCTTCAACGAGGTCATCGCGGGCGAGAATTACGAGACCAACGACCGCGTGAAGATCTACGTATTAAAGGTTCAGCGCGACACCAAGGGTCCACAGATCCTCGCATCGAGGACGCATCCCGGCCTCGTCAAGCGCCTTTTCGAGCTGGAGATCCCCGAGATCCAGTCCGGCATCGTTCAGATAAAGTCCATCGCCCGCGAGGCGGGTCAGCGCACCAAGATCGCCGTGTTCAGCACCGATGAGCAGGTGGACGCGGTCGGCGCGTGCGTGGGTCAGCGCGGCGTGCGCGTGGAGCGCATCGTCAGCGAGCTTCATAACGAGAAGATGGATATCATCGAGTGGGATCCCGATATCGCAGTCTATATCGCCAAGGCGCTCGGCCCCGCGAAGGTAACGATGGTATTCATAAACGAAGCCGAAAAGGCGGCGCGAGTGATCGTGCCCGACAGCCAGCTCTCGCTCGCGATAGGCAAGGAGGGTCAGAATGCAAGGCTCGCCGCGAAGCTGACGGGTTGGAAGATAGACATCAAGTCCCAGTCCCAGGCGGACGGCGAGTTTGAAGAGCTCGGCCTCGGTGCGGACGATGCGGACGATATAGAAGGCATCGATGAGGACGAGGATATCGATGTTGGAGAGATCCTCAGCGATATCGAAGAATAAAGCGGGATTCATAATAATTTAAAAGTAAGATAAAAATCGGTTTTCATTTAAAAGAAAACGGTTTTCGGAGGAAGGATTTGCAGAAAAAGATACCGATGCGCATGTGCGTGGGTTGCCGCGAAATGAAGCCCAAACGCGAGTTGGTGCGCATAGTGTGCTCTAAGGAGGGCGCCGTTTCCGTCGATGAAACGGGTAAGGCGCCGGGGCGCGGCGCGTACGTTTGCCCGATAAGAGGCTGCCTTGAACGCGCCGTGAAGAGCCGCGCGCTCGAGAGGGCGTTTTCAAGAAAGGTCGAGAAGGAGGTTTTCGACGCGCTCGCGTCGAGGATAGAGTCGCTTTCACCGACGGATGGGAACGGGGGCGACGCGGAATGACCGAGCTTGAAAGAAGGCTGATGCGCGCGATAGGGCTCTGCATGAAGGCGGGCAAGCTCGCTTCGGGCGAGTTCGCCGCGGAAAAGGCGCTGAAAAGCGGCGGAAAGCTTGCGATAGTCGATGAAGGCGCCTCCGAAAACACGAAAAAACAATGGCGCGACGCCTGCGAGTTCAGAAACGTTCCTATTATATTTGTTCGCGATCTGGGCTTTGCGATAGGAAAGAGCGCAAGAATGAGCGCGGTCGTCACGGACGACGGCTTCAAGAAAATGATACTCTCCGCCGAGGAAAAGGCTCGTGCGGAGCGTGAAAACGAGAATACCGATAATTGCGAAAAGCAAAATGTTTACCGACTGGAGGAAGAGAGCAATGAATAAAGCCGAATTACTGGAAAAGGCAAAACAAATAAGGAGCAGAGCCGAGGAGCTGATCGAAAAAACGACCGCTCTTAGGACGGATACGAGCTCTTCGCTCCAGACCGCCAAGCGCCGCGAGAGCGCGCTTATTGCCGCAAGAAAGAAGGAGGAGGAAGCGAGGCTCGAGCGCGAAAAGGCCGAGCGCTGGCAGGAATACCTCAACTCCGACAGTCAGCAGGGCGTCTATGTCAGCGACAGGGACGGCAACTTCGGTGACGAACCCGATGCTTCGCAGGCTTCCGTCGTTAAGATCGCGGACACCGAGTCGGTTCAGGGCGCGGAAAGCGACAAGACCGAGAAGATCGAGCAGGTAAAGCCCGCCGAGGGCACCGAAACCGCGGCTCAGGATACGGGCAATGCGGAGGAAAGCAAGCCAGCCGCCGAGAAAAAGCCCGATGAAGGCAAAAAGCAGGACGAGATCCGCAGGGTCGAGATAAAGCCCGACCCGCGCGGCGAGCGAAGGTCGCGCGACAACGGTCGCGAGGGCGCGGGAGGCAATCGCGATAAC
>JAFZJT010000219.1 GCA_017553815.1 Clostridia bacterium | reverse complement strand
CGCGCTGCTGGTTTCGGACTGCATCGTTTTATTCAACCTTTTCCCGGATTTTGCGTATAAGAACCTCGGCATGGCGGGCGCATGGCTCTCGATATTAACGCCTACGGTTTGCGTTATGCTTACGTTTGCCGCAATAAAACTTGTTCGGAAGGCGAAAAAGAACCGGGAGGAAGAATGAAAATGAAAAAACTTTTTATAATAGCAATTTTAACGTTCAGTTTTGTGTTTTGCGGCTGTTCGTCCGCGCTTTTCACGGCGATAAAGGGCAGCCTCAATACGCCCATGCTCTTGCCGAGCGAATCGAAGGTGAATTTTGAAAAGCTGGAGCAGGTGCTTATGAAAACCGCCGAGAGCTATGGGCTTGATCTCAAAAAGGTGCGAAGCGAATTCGACGAGGGCGGCATCATAGTCGATTACGAGCTCAAGCCCGATGAAAGATCGACTATAAGGATCAGCTTGAACAATATCCTTCTCGACGGCAAAACGAAGGGCGCGGAGCGCTTCAGCGTTTCTTACGAAAAGAGCGATAGAAGCGCGGGCTTCGATATTGCGCTGTTCACAGCGATTGCAAACAGCGTTTCGGGGCGCACGTTAACGGACGATTTCTGCGTACAGCTCGTGAACGATACCGACGGCACCTTTGCCGAGATAAGCACGAACGGCGCACCCGGCTGGATGCATAAATTCAAAACGCTCGATAAATACGGAAACTGGAGCCTGAGCGAGGATCTGCTTATGGATGAAACGAAGCTTGATTCGGCTGAAAACGACTATACCGAGCTATTGTACTTCGAGGGGCTGACCTCGCTTGCAAACGGTGGCTAAAACAAGCGTATTCAGAAACAGTATGAGCTTTAAAAACGTGATCAAAAGGATTGGGATAGTCGCGGGCTGTCTACTTTCGGCGGGAGGAATCCTCATGCAGCTGATGGCGGCCGCGACGGTGGTGCTCGCTTTGGTGGGCATCTTGAACACAAAGACATTTACTGTCGAAGAATCTAAAGTCCGCTTCGGGCATTTCGAAACGGCGCTTGAAGCCACCGCAGAAAGCTTTGGTTTTATGCTTCAAACGGAAGTAAACGAATTCGATACCGATGAAGGCGAGCGCCAGATACAAAAGGCGTTCAGCATACTTATCGATGCGGGATCAAGTATCAAGATCGGCTTATCGAATGCCCCGTTAAGGCTTGATAAGGGCGTGGAGTATTTCAGCGTGGAGTATGTTCGCGCTGAAAACACTGCGGATTTTGATCTTGAACTTTTCGCCGCGCTCGTGAACTGCGCTTCAGAACACATGCTAACACCTGAGTATTGCCGCGAACTTCTGAACGAGCCCGCAAAGCGGCTAACGGAGCAAACGGCGGGGTTTGATAATTGGATGAGTGGCGTTGTGATCTCAAAGGGAGTTGACAAAACCTTTGAGAAGGGCTGGAGGATCGATTACGAGCTGTATCAAGATGACAGCGAGCTTCTCCTGTTCGTAAGTGATAAACAAAAAACATTGAAACGGGGAAAGAATGATTATGACAAAGGAAAAGCGTGAGCCTTCATGGATAAAGTATCCGCTGGTAGCCGTGGCCGCAATAGCAGCTGTGCTGCTTATCGGGGTTTTCGCCGTGAAGATATTGCAACCGCTGCTGCCGGCAAAATGGACAGCGCGGACACCGACAGAATACGTTGAAAAAACTACGGGCGCGAAGGTGAGCGATGCAAAGCTCGTTTTCCATGAGGACGACCACGGCGGCTTTCACGGCGACGGCGATACCTTTATGGCGTTTGACTGCTCGGAGGCGGGCCAGGATTTTGAAAGCAGCATGAGCGAATGGCGCGAGCTGCCGATGAGCGATAAGCTTTATTATGCGCTGTTTGATCAGCGCGCGGATATGGGAGAGCCGCTCGGCAGGCTATTCGCGAGGTTCGGCATCGAGTACGATCATGACACGCCGGCTGTTAAGGACGGATTGTACTACTTCGAAAACAGGCATTTCAGAGCAAAGAGCCGCGATGATGAAAACCTCTCTTTCCATTCTTGGAACTTCACCTTCGCCGTTTACGATCGCGAAACGAAGATGCTTTACTATATGGAAGTGGACACATAATGCGAAAGGAGAAAGTTCAGAATGAAAAACCGTACTCTTATTAGGCTCGCTTGGATCCATGCGGCGCTTTGCACCGTACTTGGCATTGTGATCTTCTTGGCGCATCTCATCGATTCGGCTGCTAAGGGCATTGTTGCCGATCTGCGCCCGTTTCTGTTGACTTTCGGACTTATCGCCTTTGCCGCGATCACCGCCTCATGGCTCAGGCTGTATAAGCGCGATCGAGCTGTCAGAACGCGCTCGGTCGTCGGCTTCCTCTCGATCCTGTCGGTCGTGCCGACTGCGTTTTTGATACTGTTCTTACTGGCAGGACTGCTTCGCCATTGGCGCGGCGGGCTTGAGATAGCGGGGTCGGAATCGCAGCTCGCAAAGCCGAGCGAGCCCGCGATCATCCTTGAAATGAAGGGCGATCCCGAGCACGGCGGGATCGTGGAGCAGGGCTTTCAAACTTCGATAACCGGGCAGGGAATGGAGGTTTGAGCGATCATGAATAAAAAGAAAAAAATAGTCATGATTTTCGTTTTGCTGATCCTTTTTACGCTCGTGGCAAGCTTCCTGTTTGCGATCAAGGTTTACAATGAAGCCATGGCGGAGGCCGAGGAGCTCGGTGAATATAAGGGTGTGGGGCTTGCTATGTTATTCTTGGAAGTTATGGTAATGTCCGTATTTATTTACGAAATCGATCTGTTCTACACCGTTTACAGCGCCGCAATAAAACCAAAGCCTGTACAAAAAACGACACTCAGTATTCTTGCAAATCTATGCTTGATGCTGTTAACTGCAGGATTGCTCTTTTATTTCCTGCATGGGGCTGCTCCGGATCATAATACGTCTGTTATATATCGCGTTGTAGATAAGATAGAGTGGATTGCGTTTTATATGTACTTGCCGTTAAGACTTGGGGCTTTTATCGCTTCATTCGTATCGCGCAAAGCAGATGAAAAAAAGCAAAAAGCTGAAGCGTAAACGAAAAGCTGCGCTTTTGAAGTCAAGGACAAATCGAATATGGATAAACGGCGCTCGCCATGCGAAGCGCCGTTTTCATATAAAGCTCTTTTCGTTTATTCAATCGAGATAAATTCGTAATCCTCGCTCTCGATGGCGGCTTTTATCGCGGCCTCGTCCGCCACGCCGCTCAGCTCGAGCGTTGCCATGCCCTTTTCATGGCTAGCATCGGCGGAAGCAACGAAGTCGAGCGCCTCGAGCGCCGCTTTCACGCTTCTTTCGCAATGCTCGCACATCATGCCCTCGATATGCACCGTGAGAGTATTTGCCGCATTTTCGACCGTTTCGCAGTTCTCATCAACGCCGCAGCCGCCATCGAGCGGGCAGGCGGGCATATCGAGTATGCCGTCGATAAAGGCTTTATCAAGCTCCACGGGTGTGCGCTTTTTATCGCGCTTGGCGCTGTGAACCTTGAAAAGATTGAGCCTAAGCGCGTTCGTCACAACGCAGAAGCTCGAAAGGCTCATCGCCGCCGCACCGAACATCGGGTTGAGCGTCCACCCGAAGATGGGAATGAACACGCCCGCCGCAAGCGGTATGCCGATGATATTGTAGATGAACGCCCAGAAAAGGTTTTCGTGGATATTGCGAAGCGTTGTGCGGCTCAGGCGTATCGCTGCGGGAACATCACTGAGCTTGCTTTTCATCAGCACCACATCCGCCGCGTCTATCGCAACATCCGTACCCGCGCCTATCGCAAAGCCCATATCCGCCCTTGTGAGCGCCGGAGCGTCGTTTATGCCGTCGCCGACCATAACGACCTTGCCCTTACCAGATAGCCTTCTTATAACGCGCTCCTTGCCGTCCGGCAGCACGCCCGCGATAACGTGATCCACGCCCGCCTGTGCGCCGATGGCGCGCGCGGTGCGTTCGTTGTCGCCCGTCAGCATGACGACGCGCACGCCCATATTCTTGAGCTCCTCGATGGCCTGCGGGCTTTCGGGTTTTATAACGTCCGCAACCGCAATAATGCCGAGAAACTCGTCATCCCTTGCAAACAGAAGCGGCGTTTTCCCCTGCTCCGCGAGCTCCTGCGCCCTTTCAAGCATGGCGGGGGCGACCTTGGAAACCGAGCTTATATAGCTCATACTGCCGCCGCGAACGAGCTTGCCACAGATTCTCGCCTCAAGGCCGTTTCCGGGAAGCACGGTAAAATCGGCGACCTCCTCGGATTGAATCGAGCCTTCCTCGGCTCTTTGCACTATCGCCCTTGCAAGCGGATGCTCGCTGCGCTTTTCAAGCGAATAGGCGAGCGCGAAAAGCTCTTTTTCGTGGATGCCGCCAGCGGGGATAATATCCGTCACCTTTGGTTCGCCGCTTGTGACCGTGCCGGTCTTGTCGAGCGCCACTATCTGCGCCTTGCCGGCTTCCTCAAGCGAAACGGCGGTCTTGAAAAGGATGCCGTTCTTTGCGCCAACGCCGCTTCCGACCATTATCGCAACGGGCGTTGCAAGGCCGAGCGCGCAGGGACAGCTAATAACGAGCACAGAGATGCCGCGCGCGAGCGCATAGCTGAACTCCTTGCCAAGCGCGAGCCAAACTATAAAGGTTATAACGGCTATCGCTATTACAACGGGCACGAATATGCCCGACACCTTGTCCGCGATCTTCGCGATGGGCGCCTTCGTTGCCGCCGCGTCGCTGACCATCTTTATTATCTGCGAAAGCGTCGTATCCTCGCCAACGCGCGTGGCTTCGCAAGTGAGAAAGCCCGATTCGTTTATAGTTGCCGCCGAAACGGGCGAGCCCGCCTGCTTATCAACGGGGATGCTTTCGCCCGTAAGCGAAGCCTCGTTCACTGCGCTGATGCCCTCGAGCACCATGCCGTCCACGGGGATGCTCTCACCGGGGCGAACGACGAAGATATCGCCCTTTTTGACCGATTCTATCGGCACGGTCTTTTCAACTCCGTTTTCAACTATGACCGCGCTCTTCGGCGCGAGCTTCATCAGCCCCTTGAGCGCATCGGTCGTTTTGCCCTTTGAGCGCGCCTCGAGCATCTTGCCCACCGTGATAAGCGTCAGTATCATCGCGGCGGACTCGAAGTAGAACTCCATCATGTGCTTCTCAACGGCCATCGTATCGCCGTCGACCTGTGCGCGGGTCATCATGAAAAGCACGTAGAGGCTCCAAACGAAGGAAGCGGTGGAGCCGAGCGCAACGAGCGTATCCATATTCGGAGCGCGGTTCCAAAGCGCCTTGAAGCCGCTTATGAAGAACCTTTGATTTATCACCATTATGAGCGCGGAAAGCACGAGCTGAACCAGCCCCATCGCAACGTGATTGTCGTTGAACCACGAGGGAAGAGGCCACTTCCACATCATATGCCCCATCGAGAAATACATCAGGATGAGAAGCAGGATGACAGAGACAATGAGCCGCTTTTTGAGCTTGGGCGTTTCGCGGTCGATAAGCGCATCCTCGGCCTCGCTCATAGAAGCGGAGGCGGACTTTTCGCCGTCCTTTAGCCTTGCGCCGTAGCCCGCTGCTTCAACCGCGGCGATTATCTCTGTGGGGGAGGCCGTGCCGTCAACGCCCATGGAATTGGTGAGCAGGCTGACCGCGCAGCTCTTTACGCCGGGAAGCTTTGAAACTGCCTTCTCGACCCTTGCGCTACACGCCGCACAGCTCATGCCCGTTATTGAATACTGTTGCATATTGACTCCTTTTGGAAGCTTTGCCGTGATTAGCTTCTCCTAACCCAATCAAAAGTATTAAGGAGCACGCTCTATAAGCCCGATTCCTCAAGCCGACGTGCTCCGTTTCGATGCATTTATAGAAGGCAAACTCAGTCGATACGCTCTATTTTTGCGCCGAGCGCGGTGAGCTTGTCGGTCAGGTTCTCATAGCCCCTGTCGATATAGTGAACGTTGCGGATGATGCTCGTGCCCTCCGCCATAAGCGCCGCAACTATCATCGCCGCGCCCGCGCGAAGGTCGGTCGCCTGTATCTCCGCGCCGTAGAGCCTTTCAACGCCCGCAACGGCGGCGGTGCGACCGTTGACGGTTATCCGTGCGCCCATGCGATTGAGCTCTCGAACATGGTTGAACCTGTCCTCGAAAAGATTCTCCTGAACGAAGCTGTTGCCGTATGCAACGGCTAAAAGGGCGGTCATCGGCTGCTGAAGGTCTGTCGGGAAGCCGGGATATGGGAGAGTGCGGATATTGACTGCGCGGGGGCGCTCATCCGCCTTTACCTGGATGAAGAATTCCTTGCCGGTGTCGCCCTCGATGACCTCAACGCCGCATTCCATAAGCTTTGCGGAGATGGCTTCAAGATGCGTCGGTATAAGGTTTTTGATTATAACGTTGCCCTTGGTCGCCGCCGCGGCTATCATATAGGTGCCCGCCTCTATCTGGTCGGGGATAACGGGGTGGGTGCAACCGTGCAATTCCTCGCGTCCGTTTATGCGGATAACGTCCGTACCCGCTCCTCGGATGCTTGCGCCCATAGCGATAAGGAAATTAGCAACGTCCACAACGTGCGGCTCGCGCGCGGCGTTGTTTATGGTGGTTCTGCCCTTGGCACGGCAGGCGGCAAGCATAATGTTTATCGTTGCGCCAACGCTCGCCATGTCGAGATAGATATCGGCTCCGCGAAGCTCCCTTGCCTCGGCGGTGATGATGCCGCCGCGGTCGATAACGTTTGCACCGAGCGAACGCATGCCGCGAAGATGGTAGTCTATCGGCCTTTGACCGATGGAACAGCCGCCGGGCTCCGCTATCTCGGCGTAGCCGTAGCGCCCGAGGAGCGAGCCGAGCATATAGTACGACGCGCGAAGCTTCGTCGCCATCTCGGTCGAAACGCGGTATTCCTTAATGGAGCTCGGGTCGATGACCGCAACGCCATTTTGGGGCTTCGTTACGACCGCACCCATCGCGGTGAGGATTTCAATGAGGCTGTTCACGTCCTCGATATCAGGCAGATTCTCTATCCTGCATGGCTCGCCTGCGAGCACGGTGGCGCAGAGAATGGGCAGAGCGGCGTTCTTCGAGCCGCTGACAGAGACCTCACCCTTGAGTGGGATATTTCCTGCTACTTTAAAGTATGACATAAGCTTCTCCGAATAATTGATGTTATACCGCTAAATGGGATCAACCGAGCGTGGAACCGGGCAGGGGCAGATAATAAAGCGGGTTATACGGCTTACCGTCGACAAGGAACTCAAAATGCAGCCCGCCGTCGCCGATTCTGCCGATGATATGGCCGGATATCAGCGCATCACCGAGCAAAACATCCGCTGATTGAAGATTGGAGTAGCGGGTGACGATGCCGCCGCCATGAGATATCTCAACGGTCAGACCGAGATTTCCGCGAAGAAGGACGGCCGATACGGTTCCGCCGCAGGGCGCATAGCAGATCTCGCCGGAAGCGCAGTTAAACCGTATGCCGCGCTCGAATTCTCCGTCATGGAAGCCGAAAAGACCGATGACATCCGCATCAACGGGAGCGGCGAAGTTTAGGTCAGTCGCAGGGCATTCCGAGAACCCGAAATCGCGCGAAGCGCTTCCGGAGGGTATCGGGCGGGTGCCGACAAGAACGCGGTCGTTGATTGGTTCGGTAAGAACGCTCTCTTCAAGCAATGTGAGCGAACTAAGAACACCGTTCATATAAGTGTATTCATGAAGCTGCATCTTCTTGCCGTCGCGTCCATACGATGCAACGTATCGTGTGCCAAGATAGAAGCTGTCGCTCTCAATAGCGTCGTAGGAGCAGGGGAGCGTTTCAAAATCGCTCCTTGTGAACACAGTCCTGACCCGAAGCGGCGAATCCTCTGCTATAAGCGCTGAGAACGCCTCATCGAAGCTGATGATATCGGCGCCGCTTGGTGCATCCTTGTATTCGATCCTGTTTTCGATCTCGGAAACAAGGCCGATGCCAGGGCAGAGCAGCTCAAAATGCGAAACCGCAGTTCCGATAAGCTCCTCAGCAGCCTGCCTGCTTGCGAGCGAAGCGAAGGTTTCTCCGTCGATCACGAGGCTGGTTTTAACATATACATCGGGTGATGGTGAAGCGTCAGGCTCGATGCTTGCCAAAGGCGTTTCAACAGGAAGAACGCTTGTGGTCTCGGGTGTTGATGAAGCATCGGGCTGCTGGGTAGTCGGCGCTTCTGTTTGCTCCGGAGCAATGTCATGTGCGCCGCGCCCCGAAAGCGAAAAGTGCGGAAATAATATAACAACAGCCGCGACCAAAGCAGCCAACGCAAGAAACGCGATGACTGAATGGACTCCGATACGCTGAGCTTTATAGACTGATGACGATTTATGCATGTTTTTACTCATGCACCTATTATAAACCATTTGGAACGATTCGGCAACAAATCAAGCTCCCATTTTGACGATTTAAATAATATAATGCTTGATCTCGGTCTTTTGACGCACAAAATAAATATACAAGGAGGAATTTTCGGAAAACCTCTTTACATTTTTCCGATTTACTGTTAAAATTCCCAAAACGGCGCACAGCATATCCGTATAAAGCATCAGAAACGGAGAAAACATGGATTTCAAGATCAAAAAAGCCGAATTCATTACAAGCGCGGGCAAGGGCTCGAAATACCCCGAGATCATGCGCTCCGAGGTCGCGATCGTGGGAAAGTCCAACGTCGGCAAGTCCTCGCTTATTAATTCGCTCTGCAATATGAATAAGCTTGCCAAGACCTCGCAGAAGCCGGGCAAAACAAGGCTTATCAACTTTTTCTGCATCAACGGAGAATTTATGCTCGTCGATCTTCCGGGCTACGGCTTTGCGAAGGCCTCCAAGCAGGAGCAGGCACAGTGGGGCGAATTGATGGAGAGCTATCTCTCCTCCGGCAGGGTGAAGCATATCTTCATGCTCATCGATATTCGTCATGAGCCGACGGCGGACGACAGGCAGATGTTCTGCTACATCCTTTACTATGCGATCCCGTACACGCTTGTTGCGACAAAGGCGGATAAGCTTGCCAAGAGCCGCAGAAAACAGGCGGCAAATAAATGCGCCAAGCAGCTCGGTGCGCCGCCTTATGCGATCGCCTACTCGTGCGAGAGCGGCGACGGAAAGCAGGAGCTTCTTACACGTCTCGAGGCCGTTGTATACGGAAATGAACCGGCTGAGGGGAACGACGACGATCCTCCCGGGCTTTCGGACGAAGGCGGGATCGAGTGATTGAGAATAAAATATTATTATTCTGCAAAAAAATTCAAAAAAGCTATTGACATATCGCCCATATCTCAGCATAATAAGTAACTGTCGGGCGAGAATGCTCAAAACCGCATCGAGGTGCGGATAATCTAAACTGTTTTCAATACGAGGAAATAAGAATGGGATACAGAAAATGCCCTAAGTGCGAACTTAATTATATCAAGGATGATCAAAAGCTTTGCGACGTTTGCTCGAGAAAGTACAAATCGAGCGATGAAGAGGAATCGCAGGAGATCGAGATGTGCTCCGAGTGCGGCGAAACCCCCGCTCTCAAGGGAAAGGAGCTCTGTTCCGCCTGCTATAAGGAAACGCTGCGTCAGGAGCAGTTCGGAAAATCGCATAAGCCCCCGGTCGTCACCCCTATCGGCGCCGAGGATACCGACCTTGGCGGCGTAGAGGTACCCATCGACGTTGGCGAGATCCCCGAGGATGAGCTTACTGTTGAGGAGCGCGCTTTCGATGCAGATACCGATCTGCTCGATGGCGAGGACGATATGGACGGCTACGATGAGGAATGAATTTAAGCCCGCTTTAAGCGGGCTTTTTCGGAGATAAAACCATGAAGCTATTTGCGATAGGCGATTTGCACCTTAGCGGCGGACAGAACAAACCTATGGATATTTTCGGAGAGCGCTGGGCTGATCATGCCGAGCGCATTTTCTCATTCTGGCGCGAGACCGTTTCCGATGAGGACTGCGTTCTGCTTCCAGGCGATTTCTGCTGGGCGATGCAGCTTGGTGACGCAATGCTGCCTATTAATGAACTCGCTGAGCTTCCGGGCATTAAAGTGCTTTCGCGCGGCAATCATGACTATTGGTGGGCTTCGCCGACTAAGATGCGCGAAGTTTTTCCCAAAGGCGTAAAAATCATACAGAACGACGCGCTCGATATGGGCAAATTCATCGTCTGCGGCACGAGGGGCTGGACTCTTCCCGGCTCGAGCGACTACACGCAGAAGGATGAAAAGATCTTTCGCCGCGAGCTGCTGCGCCTTGAAATGAGCCTGAATTCAGCCCTGCGCTTTAAGGAGCGTGAATGGGTAGAGGATAAGCCGATCGTTGTTATGCTGCACTTCCCGCCGCTATTGATAAACGGAGAGGATACCGGCTTTACGGAAGTTCTCGAGCATTTCCCGGTATCGAGAGTAGTCTACGGTCATCTTCATGCACAAAGCTGCAAGCTCGGCTTTGAGGGCGCAAGAAACGGCATAGTCTACGACCTCTGCTCGGCGGATCATATCGACTTTTCGCCGAAGCTTATTGAAGAATACCGATAATTCTTGATTGCGATATTTATATTCAATTAAGAACAAAACCCGCGCTCGTTCAGCTGAGCGCGGGTTTTCATATACGTGTGATAGAAGGCGGATCAGATGACGCGGAGAACGATACGGATGATTAAAATCGCGTCGATCATATCGATGGTTCCGTCGAAATTGACGTCAGCCATCATGCTGCCGTAGGTGCCGAGCTCGATCTCGTTAAAAGCGGCGCGCATGGTGCAAAGTGCATCCATCATGGTAACAACGCCGTCGTGATCCGCGTCGCCCATAACGCCGAAGTTGATAGCTTCGACGAATTCAACGAGCGAAGCATCCGAAACGATCCTCGGGGAAACGCCGCCTTCTGCGGGGATCAGCTTGATGCATACGAGCGAGAGGATCGCGCTTGCATCGCTGCCTGAAACCTCGATCGCCACGCTGTTATTCTCGACAAAGGATGTGATATCGTAATACAGCTCGGAGGTATGACCGATCGGGATCGTTCCTTTGCCATTGATACTCATTATAACATCATTGCCAAGGGGCGATTTTGCGCTGATATGCACCGCTGAATAATCGCCTTCGATGCTGAACGCGATAGCACCGTTCGGGCGGATGTAGACCTCGTTCTTGGGGCAGAGATCCACATACTCGGATGGATTAACGCTGTTATCGTTGAGAGTAATGTAGATAGCGTTCCCTTCTGTGAGCACCTCGTTCACGTTTAAGAACTCGGGGTTCAGCTCGCCCGCGGTCGCATACACTGCCGCTGCCTCAGTATTCACACTCGTATCGATTGGGTTGTAAACGCGGATACCGTCGATATACGAGGTGAAGGAGCCGTAAGCCTTTGAGGGAAGCGTTTCATGCTTGTACTCGCAGGCGTTCACAAGAGTGTATACCACACCAGGCTCGAGACCGGGCTCGTCGATCTGATAGCCGCCCTTTAAGCCAACGTACTCGGTGGACTGATGATCGAACAACGGAGAGTAGTACGCAACAATACGGATATTGTATGCGCCGTGCTCAAGCCCATCGAAGCGGATTACAGGGATCTGATAAAGAGTACCGCCGTCGAAATATGTATCGATCAAAACGTGACGGGAGTTTGCTCCGATGTAGCTCCAATCCTCGCCGTCGGGAACAAGTTCGACCACCAGAACGCCTGTATCTGCGCCGATACGGCTTATGATGTCAACGGCGGTGCCCGTAAAGTTGAAGGTTGCAATAGGCCATGTGGCTCTGCCTGCTGCAACATCTGCGAGCATGTCATTGTCAACAGTAACGCTCATTGCGCTGCCGTTGCTGTCGCCGCTGTTTTCGGCATAGCCTGCATCGTAACCGAACACACCGCCGCCGATTTGAACAGCGCTCTGAACGCTTCCCGACTCACTCCATGTGCCGATATCGGAACCCGCCATAGTGCTGTCCTCAAAGCTGCCGCAGTTCTCCTCAAACATCACAACGGTGGCGGGGATAACGGCAATGCTGCTCCACTCAAAGCTGTAGTCATTGAGCCATAAAAGCGATTTTGCGGTGTAAACATCCCGCGAAGCGGCGTTGATAGCGCAATCCAGCTTGTTTCCGTTCGGTGTAACGGATAATCCGAGGATGGGCTCGGGAGCGCCGGAGGACTTATCGTAGGAAATATTAAGTGAATCGAATTTCCTGATTCCGATAGTTGTCAATTGAAGCGGCGTCGAGAAGTCGTAAATGGCATTGATGCTCCGAATGTTGACGGAAACGGGCTCCGCGGACGCAACAAGCGCATTATTCCAATAAACGCCGGAGATATCCTCATTGCTCGGTGAGAAGGTGCCGATCGCGTCATCGTTTGCGGCAAGACCGTGGAAGATGAAAACGACCCTGTGTCCACCACTTTCCGAACAAACGAAATCGGAATAATCAATTCCGGTGAAAGAGAAATACTGACCGTTCTCATCACTGCCGATGCTGCATACATCATCCTTGCGATTGAACTGCTCCAACTGCGAAGAGAACAGCGGCACTCCGTTATCATCAAGCCCCGTGCAGGGATCGAAATACATCTGCCAGCTTGTATTGCCCGCAAGGTGCATGGATGAGGAGAGGTATTCCCTAACGACCGTGCTTGCGTCATAAAGCGTATTGGTGGTGCAGACGGAAACGGTTAAGGTATACAGGCCGTCTTCGCCGTCGAGAGAAACGCTCTTTTCAATATAGATGCCCTCGCCAGGAGTGATCGGAGCCTGGGTAAGGATGGGCGCCTCGGTGAGCATGGGCTCGGGGGTGAGAGTGGGTTGCGGAGTGACTTCGGGATCGCTTTCCAGGCTGATTTCGATATAGTCGACGTTTGCGTAGAATTGATCAGTTGAGTTGTAGTGGCGGAAGGCGACCTTGATGGGCGTGTCTGAATACGCGGAAAGATTGACGGAATACTGCGTATCAGCGTCGGTAAGTTCATAGCCCGCGATCTCAGTGCTCCAAGTGGAGCCGCCGTTCGTCGAAACAAAGATGCCGATATACTCTTTCGCCCAATTCGGATCCTGAGCTTGCGCCCAGAAGGAGAGTGAGCTGCCGGTGAATTCCGGGGTGATCATCCAGTTATCGGGAGTGAGCGCGCCAACGCTGCTATCGTAGGATGCGGATATTATGCAGCCGAGACCCTCATGGTGTTTGAATCCGCCATCATTTAAAGTTGGATACTTCCATTCCCAATTACGACCGTCGCCGTCCTGATCGATGAAGGTGAAGCCCTGCGTGGAGGGATCGGTTTCAAAATCCCAAATCAATGAAGTGGGAGTGGGCAGCTTTATGCCAAAATACTGAAGTCCGGAGTTTGCACCTGCGGGCGGGTTGTAAACGCCGTTCACGGGCTTGACGGTGATTGCGCCGCCGCCCTTGATACTGCATGAATTCTCGGTGAAAATAATGGGACCGAGAATATTATACGGGTTCTCTACGTCGTCATATTCGCTCGGGTCATAGCCACTCTGAAGTTTCCAACCGTACTTGCCGTTAAGAACGCTCTGCGAGGTATTCGCGGTCATGGCTATCCTGAAATTGCGAACGAACTCAGATGAGGTCATGCCGAGCACAGTTGGGCATGCCGACTGGAATGTATTGCCTTTGGCAAGCTCGGTGAGGATAGCTTTGAACACGGCATTTCCGAGTGAAGATTGGGTATAGAGGTACTGGGAGAAAAGCGAGACCTGCGCATACAGCGCAAGAACGTCGGACAGATCATTGCTCCAATCATACATCGAGTAGCCGTAGTGCAGATTGGGATGGGTCGTCGCGTATTCCTTCGGAGGATTCTGATATTGAATGCTGTATTGGGGATAGAAGTTCGTGTAGCTTTTGATACGGCTGAAGACACTTGAACCGGGGTAGCAGATCTCTTCGGCGGCGGCGCTCATGCTCTCGTTGATCCAAGATTTGCTGTTCGGAGCGTAATTATAATGGATCATGTGCTGATACTCGTGTACAAGGGTGCTGTATGTATTCTCAACGCCGTTATTATTATAGTAAATGCTCGGATAGGTGTCGATATGAATGATGGGAAGATTATTGTAGCCCGAATAGTCTCCGCTCCAGAAATAACCGCCGATATAGCCGGAGGTGGAGCCGGGAGTCCAATCATCTTTCGCGTTGTAATAAAGAATGTTGACCCTGCCGTCGCCGCCGCCATTCCGGTGATTGCCGAAAGAGCTGTTCATCAACGAATATTTGCTCTCAAAGGCTGCAGCTGCTTTGGCAGCGTCATCAGATGTGAGAGGGTATACGTCGGCTGCGGTCGAGGTGGGGGTCCAAACGTAGCAGTGAGCGCCTTTGGCACGAACCACGAACTCAACAGAAGTGCTCGAAAACGGGGAGTAGTTGAGGATATAGAAATTCGCTTTATCGCCCACGTTATAACTCGTGGCTTTAGTTCCGTCGCCGTCCGGGGGAATGGGCTTATCGCCCCAAAGCTTTGCGGCTTCTTCGGCAAGGTATTGATCCACGTCGATGATATACGGGAGGTCGCTAACTGCATGCTCCTCATCGGCTTCGCCGGGCAGCATATTCGCGCTCACCGAAGTTTGGATAAGCCCGCTCATATTGCCGGTGCTCTTGGAATCACTCAGAACCTCGCTCGGGTTGTAGATAACCACGTAGTCACCCTCGTAGCCGCCATTTGGATCATCGTCGATCGTGATGGGCTCGGTGTTGACCTGCCTTGCGGGCTCGCCGCTTTCGGCAGTCGCGGGCTTTCCTGCATCGACCCTGATTTCGGGAGCGGTGCTTTCCGCGGCTGTACCGAGGGAAAGCGGGAGCGCTCCGAAAACGAGCAGGACTGCCAGCATCAAGCTGATAATCTTCTTCATGTTTTTTTCCTCCATCTTTTGCATATTATGCAGAATCTGCATAAACCAAACCAAAGATTGCAGATTCTGAATAATTCATTTTACCATTTATTTTAAGAAAAATAAAGTACCCGTGCGAGTATATATTAAAATAATTTGCGTTTATAGCATGGTTTGATTAAAATATCAAACCTCGTCATGCTCGAAATAAAATAATCCGGATTAATAACAATACCCTATGCTCTAATGAGGATGGATTATATATGCTCGCACCCGAAAGCGCCGATCGGTGTGAAAGCGGAGTGAGTTCAGTGTGACGCGCCAAGAAAGAAACTCCCCGTATCCCTTTTGGGGATACGGGGCAGCGCAGACAAATATAAAGCTTATCCAAGCTCACCCACTCCGATGAGATACCTGAGAATGAGTGTTGCGTCTATAGCGTCGTTCATGCCGTCGCGGTTGACATCGCCGTTATCAAGGCTGAGTCCGCTGTCGCTGACGACACCAATGGAATAACGCAGCGCGATGAGCGCATCGAGCAAGGTGACCTCACCGTCGCAGTTGATGTCGCCGAGCAGAAAATCGGGATCAGGTGTCGGCGTCGGCGTAGGAGTGGGGGTAGGAGTCGGCGTAGGAGTGGGAGTGGGGGTAGGAGTCGGCGTGGGAGTGGGAGTGGGGGTCGGCGTAGGAGTGGGAGTAGGAGTCGGAGTGGGGGTAGGAGTCGGAGTGGGGGTAGGAGTCGGAGTGGGGGTGGGTTCGGGATTTACAGAAGCATCAAAAAAGTCAACCTGATAGGAGAAATTGACGCTTGCACCGGAGGAATTCTTGATGCCGTTGATGGTAACGGTGTAGATGCCCTCGTATTTAGTGATGTCGTCCGGGCGGAAAATGATGCAGTTTGAAATGCCGTAGCCATCGTTATTGACGCCAAGATACAGACCGCTGCTGTTGGTCGGGTAATCGGTAGTGCCGCTCAGAGTCCATGTTCTGCCGTCGCTCGAACGCGAGATGGTAACGGTCAGTTCAGACTTGACGGGAGCCATATACTTGCCGGGATTCAGTGTAACGCTCCAGGGGGTGTTGACGGTGAATCCAACGGAATTGTTCATGAAGTTGCCGCTTGCGGGCCATGCGATGAACTCATAATCTCCGGGGGTAGCGCTGGTATCCCACGCCATCTGGCAGGTATAACGCTGGTACTGGCTCGAAGGATTGAGCGCATAGCCGTAGCCGACCTGACCCATCCTCGGATTGAGCTGCCAGCGGCGATGACCGACGCAGGAAAGATTGAATCCGCTGCTGTCATCCATAAGTCGATCGGCGGTTGAGATCAGCTTTGTTCCCGCCGAAAGGTTGCTGTGCCCCGTTGCGTAGCTGCCGGCGGCGAAGAACTCATTGTCCATATCGGAGGGCTGATCGGGATAATGACTGAAATTGGAAACGGCGATCAGAACAGCGCCGTACTGCCCCTGAGCGCTCATGCTGTCACTGAGGGTAACGGAGGGCAGACCGGCGATATTGCGCAGAGCGCTGAGCCTTGAAGTGACCTTCTCAAGCCAAACACGCTTGACGGCGCCGGGCTGATATGGGTTGGAAAGATGGGGCTCGGTATCGAAGAGCTGGGCCGCATCGGAGGGGGTATCGTCCGGGTTTGCGGCGAGAAGCTCATAGATCTCAGCCTTGGAGAGCTTGGGCATGCTCGTTATGCCGCTGTTGAGATAGCTGCGCTCGGAACCTGATTGCTCATAGCGGGTCACATCAGAAGCGAGGCCGGACATGGGCGAAACAGCGAGCATTGCCGCTGCGAGCAATGAAGAGAGAACGCGGAAGAATGTTGTTGTCATGTTCTGTTTTCCTTTCGTAGTTGATTTGCAAAAATATGCAACGATTATTATATCAGATTATAGAAGCTTGTCAATATCATCAAAACCAAGAAATGATATATTAACACGCGGTATATAAGCGCGCCCCGCCGAAGCGCTCTTTCGATGCAGCCGCGGCGGGGCACTTGAATGCGTATTGACATTTTTATGGCGATGGCGGGGGAGTTTACAGCATTATGCACACAAGCCCCCGACAGCCTTCGTTGACCATTCTGGTTATCGCATCGCGAAGCTTCATCTGCACCTCTGTGGGAAGGCGGCCGACCTTTCCGGCCATGCCCTCCTTGACCATGTCATAGAGCGATTTGCCGAAGATATTCGTGCTCCAAAGCTCCTCGGGGCTGCGCTCGAATTTATCCATAAGATATTTAACAAGCTCCTCGCTCTGCTCGGCAGTTCCAACGAGCGGATTGACCTCGCTCTCCACGTCAACCCTTATGATATGCAGGCCGCTCGAATGCGCTCTGAGGCGAACGCCGAATCTCGAGCCCTGCTGCACTATCTCGGGATCGTCGAGCCGCATTTCGTCCATCTCGGGCGGCACGAGTCCGTAGCCCGTTTCCTCGGCCGCCTCAAGCGCTCCGGCGATGCGGTCATACTCCTTTTTAGCGCGAACAAAATCTTTGAGGGATGCGATAAGCTGCGCTTCATCTGCGATCTCATAGCTGCATTCCTCACTCAGTATTCGGTAGAAAACGTCCTCGTTCGGTGTAAGACGGTACACTGCACTGCCCGTGCCGAGGCTCAGCGCGAGCTGCTCGATAGGTCGGAAATCATCGGTGCCTTCAAAAGCACGTGGGATCAGTGATGCGTCGCGCATTCTCTTAAGCTCTTGCAGGACGGCGCGCGCCCGCTCGATAAGTCCGCTCATAAGCGGATGTTCCGCGCCGAGCGCCTTGATCCATTTCGGAAGCTCAATGCAAACATCACGAATTGGGAATTCAAGCAGGATGCCCTCCAATAATGCATCCGCATCCTGCTTCGTCATCGCCATAACGTCGATAGCGCGAACGGGCAACCCGTACTTATCCGAAAGCGATGCGCAAAGCGTCTGCGCTTCATCGCCTGCCGGGTCGGTCGTGTTCAAAAGAACTATAAACGGCTTTTCCGCGCCGCGAAGCTCCGAAATCACCCTTTCCTCAGCCTTCTCATAGTTCCTGCGCTCGATACCCGTTATACTGCCGTCCGTCAGCATAACGATCCCGATCGTAGAATGCTCTGTAATGACCGTTCGAGGTCCGATCTCCGCCGCCTCGTCAAAGGGTATATCATAGTCATACCAAGGCGTACGCACCATTCGCGGCGCTTCATCCTCGGTGTTTCCGAGTGCGCCTTCGATCATGTAGCCAACGCAGTCCACCATGCGCACCCGCAGCTCCGCGCCCTCCTCTCCGATATTGATGGAAACCGCCTCGTTCGGAACGAATTTCGGTTGAGTAGTCATGACCGTTCTGCCGCTGCCGCTCTGCGGAAGCTCGTCGATAACGCGCTCTCTCGCGAATTCGTTTTCGATCCTATCGAGAACCATAAGCTCCATGAAGCGTTTGATGAAGGTAGATTTGCCCGTCCGAACCGGTCCGACAACACCAATGTATATGTCGCCGCCCGTTCTGGACTTTATATCACGGTAGATCTCCGTGCCCCTGCTGATTGCCATAGATTAGCTTAACCTCCGTTTTGCATGTATTTCGGTTGCTGATCCCGTTTGTGAAATGCTTATGCTTGTTCCTTACAGAATATGCAAAATGCCGCCCTTTCGAGCGGCGTTCCGAAGCAGAGATTTAGTTCAAAGCAAGGGCTTAGATCGCCGATCATTATGTGGTTCACGAACCAATTAGCCCCATTGCCATGCGCATGATAACGACGGCGTCGGAAACGGTAATGCTTCCGTTTGAGTCCATATCGGCGTTATCCAAGTTGAAGCCGCTTCCATCGAAAAGCTCCATCGCGATGCGAAGTGCGGTTGCGGCATCCGCAACGGTAACCGAACCGTTGCCGTCAACGTCCCCCGGAACGGCGTTGGTGAAGCGCGCGAAAACGGTGCCGACGGGCAAGCCCTCGAATGAATACACATACGCTCCATAAGAATTGCTCCATTGACCCTCGCCGATCAGCTCGCCGGACTCGTTGAAGAATCCTTCAAACTCCGCGCCGCCCAAGGGCTGCGCATACAAACTGCCGCTGTCACCGTAGTATCGGCGAAGAAAATCATAGCCGATATAACCGTTTCCAACGGCGATAACCGAGTCATAGGCGAGCTCCGGGTTGTTTGAAAGATCGAGTTCAGTGAGCTTGTTGCCGCTGCAATACAGCTTAATAAGAGCGGTGTTGCAGGACACGTCGAGCTCCGAGAGCTCATTTGATCCGCAGTCGAAATTTCTGAGCTCCGCGCAGTTTGAAACGTCGAGCTCGGTCAAAGCGTTTCCGCTTACGGTAAACTCGGAGAGCGCAGTATTGTTTGAAACGTCGAGCGCGGTAAGCTCGTTCAGCGAGCAGTCAAGCGTTTCAAGCGCAGGGTTCTGCGATATGTCGAGCTCGGTGAGTCGGTTAAGCTGGCAATAGAGATCGGTAAGCAGCGGACAGTGGGAAACGTCTAAAACCGAAAGCTCGTTTGCATAGCAGGTAAGGTACTCGAGCTGAGAGCAAGTGGAAATATCAAGCTCGCTCAGCGCGTTGTATGAAATGTAGAGATGTTTGAGCGTGGTGCAGTCGGAAGTATCCGCATCGGTGATGGCATTCCAGTTGGCATTCACCTTGATAAGCGCGGTACAGCCTGAAATGTTCAGCCCCGTTATATTGTTTGAGGACATCCATATCTCGTTGAGCGCCGAGCAGTCCGAAAGATCGAGAGAACCGATGAGATCGCGGTCGGCAATATCGATCTTATAGATCCTCTTCTCGCCGCCGATCTCCACCCACTCAAAGAAATCATTCGCCCAGTTAGAGCCCCAGGTCGTGGGATCGCTAGGATCGTAGCCCGAGGTCACCTTGGTTCCGTTCCTGACACCGTTTTCATCAGCGATCTCCAAGAAAGAAACGCATTTATTGTAGTCGTGCTCGTTGTAGCCATTAGGCGCATCCCAAAATGGCGCGGCGAAAACGCTGTCGTGGCAATCCGATTCAGCAAAAACGGGAAGAACGCCGAACACCATTGAAAGCACAAGAACTGCGGCAATTGCAGTGAAAAATGTTTTTCTCATTCTATACCTCGATCATTAAAAGCTTTAGGTTGAAGAAGTCGAATCAATATCGAATCGGAGATCATTTTCTAAACCCAACGCATGAGTTCAAGCAAGACCCATTGCGATCCGCAGTATCACGACCGCATCAGCGATGGTAATGCTTTCGTTGCCGTCCATATCGGCGTTATCAAGGTTGAAGCCGTTTCCGTCGAAAAGCTCCATCGCAATGCGAAGCGCGGTCACGGCGTCCGAAACGGTAACGCTGCCATTGCCGTCCACGTCGCCGGGAACGGGAGCGGGGGCGCCGCCGCTGAAACGGGCGATGATGTCGCCGTCCTCGAGGTCGGAGAGGTAATAAACAAATGCGTCATCCTCTTCGATGAAGAAGCCCTCGTCGAGCAGATCGCCGTTTTCATTGAAGAAGCCCTCGAAGCTCGCGCCGTTTGCGGGACGGGCATGGAGCTCGCCGTTATCGATAAGGAATCTGTAGCCGATATGACCGCTGCCATCAACCGTTATTAGGTCGAGCCCGAGCTTAGGATTATTGCTCAGATCGAGCTCGGTGAAGAGGTTGCCGGTGCAGTACAGCGCCTCAAGATTGGGAGAATTGGAAACGTCCAGCTCAGTAAGCCCGTTGTCGTAGCAGTCAAGCTCCTCAAGATCGGTAAGCATGGAGACGTCGAGCGAGGTGAGCCTATTGGTATCGCAGTAAAGGAAGAGCATATCCACGCTGTCGGAAACGTCGAGTTCGGTCAATTCATTTCCAGAGCAGTCCAGATACATGAGCTCGCGGCAGCCGGAGACATCAACCTCGGTAATATCGTTTTCCATAAAATCAAGCGAGAAGAGCGAGCTGCAGTTGGACATATCCATTCTGCCGACGAGCCCTTGATACTGCCAGAGCGCGATGTTCCAAATCCGCATCTCGCCATTTCTTTGCGCCCACTGGAAAGTCAAGTTGCCCCAGCTCGAGGGGTCGTTCACGTCATAAGCTGCGCTCAGCTTTTCGCCGTTCTTAACGCCGTTTTCATCGGTCTGCTCGAGAAACTCGGCGCATTTGCCATAATCGTGCGCGT
>JAFZJT010000218.1 GCA_017553815.1 Clostridia bacterium | reverse complement strand
TCCAAGGCCATCATCGCCGTCATGACGCCGTCGAGATTATAGGCTTCACGGCAGCCGAGCTCGTACATGAGCTTGGAAAGGTCGCCCATCTTGAGGCCGTAGGACTAGTCGGGCTCCTGCCTGCCGTCCACAAGCACGAGGCAGTAATGCCCGGGCTCGTAGTAGCCTATCGCGCAACGCGGGTTCCATGTCTCAACGCTCGTGTTGAACTGCGTCATTGGCTGACCGTTTTCAAGCAGGCGCGGGCCGAAGCTCCACGCATGGTAGGGCGCTCTTGAATAGATGCTCTCCAGGTTTACCTGACCCTTGAGATAGGTCTCCATAGTGCCGTCCTGATACAAAACGCAAACGTCCTGGTCGGGGTGGAGCCTATCCCTCAAAAGCTGACCGTTTCGTATCGCAAGGCCGCTTGAATGGAAGAGGAAGTAATCGCCGTTGGTCGCAACTATTCCGCCGTTTTGATTGGCGAGGTCCTCTACCCTGTCCTTGTTGTTGCCCGACTCGGAGACGGCGCATCTTAGGCTCGTGATATCCTGAATGTAGATATCCGCAACGAAGTAATGCACGGGAACGTACTCGACCTTGACCGCGTGCTCGCTTATCTCGATGCAGACGTTGCTGCTGCGGTAGACGGTGTCGGTATAGATTATCTCGCCGCTCGTGAATTTATCGGCGTACTTGCCCTTGAGAAGCCCGTTTGCGGGAACGGCAGTTGGCACGGCGGTCGGCGCATCGGTCGGAGCGCTCGTTGGGGCGTCGGTCGCATCGATGCCCGGTTGGACGGACTCGGCGGGGGCCGTTTCGCTCGGAGCGGGTTGTGTCTGCTCAGGCGTATTAGGCACCTGCGAAACGGGAGGCGTGGGCGTTGCCGATTGGGTCGGGAGCGGGGTGCTCATCAGAAAGCTCGTTCCGCTCGGCGTGAGCTTCTTGGGCTTTGCGTGATGGAACCATGCAAAGCCGAGCAAAAGAACGGCGAAGCACAGGATATCGGCCGTTATCACGATAAGTATCTTTTTTGCGTTAAAATTCCTCATTTTCTTCTTTATTAGCGCGTCCGCTTAACTCCTTTCATTGAATACGTATCTGCGCTGTATCACGTAGTTTACGGGATAGATTATTATCTGCGCAAGTATCTGAGCGATGGCTATCGGGATGCCCGAGCCGGTAAGCAGATTCAGCAGCAGATAGTTGACCGCGAGCATAACGACCACGAGCGCAAAGTAGCGCACGAGACTGCCATTCGCCTTTGAAGCGAACACGAGCTCACGGTTGAGGTAATAGTTCACTATCGAGCTCACCGTTCGGGCGATGACGAGCGCAGGGAGCTTAGGTTCAACGGTTCTACCGAAGAGCACGAATCCGGCGCCGCCCGTTATGCTCGAAAACAGGCCCGTTAGCACGAGCAGAAGCACGTAGTCGAGAATCCAGCAGAAGAAGCTCGAGCCGATGAACGCGAATATCGATTTATAGATTCGCCACGAATCCCGAACGACGTTGAAATGGGAGCTTTCGTTATCGTTTAAATAAACGGTCTCAATCTCAAGCTCGACTATCCTGATGTTCTTCTTGGTGCAGGTAAGGAGCTGATTTATCTCGTATTCATACCTCTCGCCGCTTATTGAGAGCATCTCGTCTATGAGCGAAACGGAGAACGCGCGAAGTCCCGTCTGAGTATCATGCACGCGCACGCCCGTCGTCAACGCGAAAACGAAGCGCGTCATCGCGTTTCCAAAGCGGCTTCTGAGCGGCACCTTGCCCGTGAAAGCTCTGCCGCCTATGATGAGCGCCTTTGGATTGCGATGAAAAGCATCGCAAACGCGCATTATATCGGGTATGAGATGCTGTCCGTCGGCGTCCACGGTAACGACACCGTCCGAAGGCTCAAACTCGCCGCAGCTCTTTATATGCTCAAAAGCGGTCTTCATAGCCCTGCCCTTGCCGCGGTTGACCTCAAGGTGCAGAACGGTAACGCCTTCCCTACCTTCAAGCGCGGAAAAAACAGGCGCGCTCGCTTCCGAGCTGCCGTCATCGACTACAACTATCGGGTAGCCCGTATTGTTTTGAAGATCCGTCACGGTCTTCAAAAGCTTTTCGTCCGGCTGATACGCCGGTATCACAACAATCATATAAACTCCATGCTAAGAATATTAAATGGCAATGCCGCCAAATTCTCACATATACATTATAACACAAATAAGTGCCGTTACAATACGCAGGTAAAAAATCGTTTCTGATCACAACAGCATAATTATTTCGTGCTTTAATGCATTTTTCGCATAAAAGCAAGGCGGTTTTTTATCGGTTTAGTTTATTCATTGAAAGCTGCGGATCAAAAGTTCATAAAAAATTAATATTTTCGCGATTTGAAAACAAAAATCCAAAAAGAAAAAAGTTGCGCACCCACCCTTCGACTCACAACCCCCGCACGATGCTCGGCCTGTTCACTCGGGTCAGGCATACCCGCGGCACACCCTCAGTTCCGCTTAATGCTGCTTCCGTCAGGACCTGACATGGTTCACGGCAGAAGATTGCACGGGACCCGACCGTCATCGTGATCGCAGCCGAGCCGGCTGCGCAAGTGTGAGCCTCGGGGCGGGAATCCAACCCTGCTGCAGCGGATTGCAGGTATAGGGCACCGCTAACTCCCCGTCTGGCGCAACGCATGTATTATAAGCCATGAGAAGGAAGTTTGCAAGCATTATTTTTCGATTTGCCGCCAAAATGCGAATAATATATGTTGTATTGTTTGTCCAAGCATGGTATAATTACTAATTACAGAAGCAGTATTGCTGAAATTAAGGAGGTATTCCCCATGCTGATGACTCCCGTATCCGTTCCCGCAAAGGGCAACAGACGCATCAAGCTCAATATCTATCCTGGCCACTACGCAACAAGCCATGCGCACGTTGACCACTATATAAGCATGACCGAGGTGCGCACCAATGCCGCCATGGCGTCCGAGACCGCCGACATGCTCGCAAAGCAGTTTCGCTATACCCAGATAGATACAATTATCTGCCTTGAGTACACTCAGAATATCGGCGCTTTCCTTGCAAAGGAGCTCTCCGCCCCCGGCCGCGAGATCAACAGCGGCGCTGAGATACACGTTATCACTCCGAGCATTAACTCGAATAACCAGCTCACCTTCTCGAACGATTTACAGCCCTTCGTTACCAACTGCAACGTGCTGATACTTATCGCCACCGCTTCGACCGGTCGCAGCCTTGCTCGCGCCGCGGAATGCGTCACCTACTACGGCGGGCGCATCGTTGGCATCGGCTCGATCTTCTCGGCCATCGAGGAGCTTGGCGGTATCCCCGTTCACACCGTTTTCAAGCCAACTGACCTTGGCGACTACAACTACTACACAAGCGACAGCTGCCCCCTCTGCAAATCGGGCAGAAAGCTCGACGGCTTTATCACCACGAGCGGGTATACGAAGCTGTAAGGGGCTTTCCCTGCTTTCACCGAAGCAGTCCTCGCCCGGAACCTTTAATCATATAGATAAATGCGGCGGCATCGAACGATGCTGCCGCATTGAGTTTAATTTGAAATCAGTTGCCGGGATAGAGCGGATACTTGTCGGTCAGCTTCTTCACTTCGGTCTTGACGTATTCGATTGCATTCTCGCCCTCGAAAACGATCTTAGCGATGAGGCCTGCGATGATGACCATATCGTCCTCTTTGAAGCCGCGGCTGGTCAGAGCGGGAGTGCCGATGCGGATACCGCTGGTGACGAAGGGACTGCGGGTCTCCTTGGGGATGGTGTTCTTGTTGACGGTGATGTTTGCAGCATCGAGAAGATGCTCGACTTCCTTACCGCTCTTGCCGCTGGCGTTGAGGTCAACGAGCATGAGGTGGTTGTCGGTGCCGCCGGAAACGATGCGCAGACCGGCCTTCTGAAGCTCCTCGGCGAGCACTGCCGCGTTCTTAACGACCTGCTTCTGATACTCCTTGAACTCGGGCTGAAGCGCCTCATGGAAGCAAGCAGCCTTTGCCGCGATGGTGTGCATCAGAGGACCGCCCTGAGTGCCCGGGAATATGCCCTTATCGATAGCCTTTGCGTACTCTTCCTTGCAGAGGATGAGGCCGCCGCGGGGGCCGCGAAGGGTCTTATGGGTGGTGGAGGTGACGACGTCCGCATAGGGAACGGGGTTCATGTGAAGACCCGCGGCAACGAGACCCGCGATATGAGCCATATCGACCATGAACATAGCTCCGACTTCCTTGGCGATCTCGCTGATGAGGTCGAAGCGGATGGCGCGGGGATATGCGCTTGCGCCAGCAACGATGAGCTTGGGCTTGCACTCGAGCGCGATCCTGCGAAGCTCGTCATAATCGATCTGCTCGTCTTCCTCGCTAACGCCGTAAGGAACGACGTTGAAGTACTTGCCGCTCATGTTTACTGGGCTGCCGTGGGTGAGGTGGCCACCATGGGAGAGGTTCATGCCGAGGATGGTGTCGCCGGGCTCGAGCAGGGAGAAGTAGACCGAAAGGTTCGCCTGCGCGCCGGAATGGGGCTGAACGTTTGCATGCTCTGCGCCGAAAAGCTTCTTCAGACGCTCGCGGGCAAGATCCTCGACCTTATCCACGCACTCGCAGCCGCCGTAATAGCGCTTTCCGGGATAACCCTCGTCGTACTTATTGGTCAGATGGCTGCCCATTGCCGCCATAACGGTTTCGCTTACGAAGTTTTCGGATGCGATGAGCTCGAGGTGGCTGCGCTGACGGTCAAGCTCCTCCTCCATATAGCCGCAAAGCTCGGGATCGTTCTTACGAATGAGATCAAACTGGATCATTTGGATGCCTCCATGTTTTTTATTGTACGGTGCTAATTATAAAACAAAAAATGCTTTCTTGCAATACGGCTTTTGAAAAACCTCGATCAAAACAAAAATATAAATTCCTTTTGCACCGCCCTGCTATGCTGTTAGCCCCGGAGCTTACCGCATAAATTTGGATTTTCTATATAGATCCGTGACTGCTCTAACCAGTTACAGCAGCATACTTCTTCGCCGCTTTTCGATGAATACTTCCAATACTTTACTTTCTTTCAACCGATATATTTGACTTTGGTTTGATATCATGCTTGAATTATTCGCACGAAAATGCTATAATGAATCCACTGGGGATGTGGCTCAGCTGGTTAGCGCGCTTCGCTCACATCGAAGAGGTCGGGGGTTCGAGTCCCTCCATCCCCACCATAGCGAGCATTGATAACGGATTTGGAATCGATGCTCGCTTTATTTTGCTCATTTTTTGATACGAATTAAGTGTAAGAAGCTAAATCAAGGTTGCTTTTCCGCAGCCTGCGGCACATACTCCACAGCAACGCCTTGG
>JAFZJT010000217.1 GCA_017553815.1 Clostridia bacterium | reverse complement strand
CGACGACGACTATAGAACCGTTATCACCCTGCATTATTTTTCGGAGATGACTGTTAGCGAGATATCCGAAGCAACGGGCATCAGTCAGGGAACGATCAAATCAAGGCTCGTTCGGGCAAGAAAACTCCTTTCCGAATTGCTCAAGGCGGAGGCAGATGATTATGAAGAATGATCGCGGCATAAAACTTATTACGGATGATCTCGGGCTTGAGCCTGCTCATCCTCTTGATGCTGCGGATCAGAGCATCGAGAACGATGAGATAGACAGGCTTATTAAGCTTTGCGCGGATGAAAGCACGGCCGAGATCGATTTTGAAGCGATAAAGCAGCGCGCTGTTGCTTCGGCAAGGATCAAAGAGAAGGTGAAGCGCGGAAAGGTGAGAAGGGCGATAAGCTATGCACTGTTTGCCTGCGCCTCGCTGGTTATGGGCTTCACGATCTTCTCCGTTTTGAAGAATTCGGGCGGGTCGAGAGGAACGGATATCACCGCCTTGAACACTCCCGCCAAGATCGAGCCCAAGGCTCCGAATCCGGGAAAGACGCCGAGCGGCAGCAGGGGCTCCGACGGCGATCAGACGCCCCTTTGGCGAATGGAGGCGGGCGCAGTTTCCAACGACGCTTATAAGGATCTCACCAAAAAGGTTTCCGAGTTTTTCCCCGAATCCCTTCCGAGCAACATGATGAAGCTTGTTGAGGACTCCGACGCGCATGTCAGCGCATACGGCACCGATCGAAACGGCGTTGAGGTCAGCTACGACCTCGTCATGTCCACCGAACCGCCCATCCCGCTCGAAATCGGCGAAGCCTGCAGCGTTGAAGATGGGGATTATCTCGTGTATTACTGGCAGGTATCCGAGGATAACTGTGTGTCCGTGCGCTTTGAGGGCTTTGAGCATAAGCAGGCGGACTCGATGTTCGATTCGCTTGCAAAGCGCATCGTACAGATAGTGCCAGACGACGGCCGTAGATGATCTGCGTAAAAATGCTTATCGACACAGAAAAAGCACGGTCGTTTGACTGTGCTTTGATTTTTTAGTATAATAGTGCGGCTTCTGTTGTGAAGGCTCTTCACAACAGAAGCTCATAGACGCATAATTAAAGATAAGGAGGTGCGCTATGAAGAAAAATGCTATTGGTCTAATACTGCTTGCTGTCGGAAGCTCTTTTGCTATTTCCGCATGCGCAGCAAAGCCGGAGTATGCCGCAGGGGTTTTTACAGTGCGCCCGCAGCAAACGCAGAGCGTGAGCACTCCCGCTCCGCATCAGGCAAGCGCAACGGCTCTTCCGCCAGCTCCGACCGAAGCTTCGGTGATCAACGTACCGAGTACCGAAGTGCCGAGCACGCCGAATGTTCAGATTACCGAGGCGCCCATCGCCGCACCGACCGAGCTTCCGCCTGAGGCTACAGCATTCCCCGCGGAACCGACGGCGACGCCCGCGCCGATTGAAAAGGTCAAGCTCGACTCATTCTCATTTGCGGATAACGATATGGTTGCCGTGGATCTTGATTACGACGGCATAAGCGAAAACGTTTCGATAGTGCAGGATGCGGAGAACGGCGGTATGAAGCTTGTTATCGACGCCGGGAGCAAGTACGAGGTGTTGATAAACATGGACGTTTCGAGCCTCGTTTGCGCGTACGTCACGGATTTCTGCTTTGGCGACGGCTCCGCGGAGATCATGATCTCCTATATGAAGCCCGACGGAAGCTACGTTACCTCGGTCGTTGGCAGCTTTTCGAGCGATACGCCAGTGAGCTGCGCAACCTTCGACGGTTGGGTGGAAAGCCTGAGCGAGGAAGGTCTGCGCCTTTGCCGCACGGCGGATGTGCTCGGTATGCGCGGAATAAGCATGCTGCATACTTACAGCAGCGAAAACGGCAGCTTCGTTCCGCTCGATAAGGAATGGATCGTTTACTCCTATGGGCAGTACGCCGTCATCGATTCGGAGCTTCGCGTCGTGGTGTTCACCGATGAGGGCGAGGAAACGGTCGTGCTTGAGGAGGGAACGCTTCTCATCCCGACAGCAACGGATTTCTACAGCTACATCGATTTTGAGACCGATGCCGATCTTGCGGGAAGAATCCTGATCAGCTATGAAAACGGCGAAAGCTTCATGTATGAGGGAGTTGAGCTGAATTCCCTGTTTGAAGAGCTTCCTGCCCTTTGAGATCGAATAAACCGCATATCTAAGCCGAATCTCGTCCGAGGTTCGGTTTTCTGTTTTGGCGAATAAGCCGCGTCTACTTCACCGCTT
>JAFZJT010000216.1 GCA_017553815.1 Clostridia bacterium | reverse complement strand
GAGTTGTCAGCGGGCGCATAGTATTAGTTGTACGGTCTTGCGAACATGAATATCGGGTAGTTGGTGCATGACCAAAGTTCGCGGATAACGACGCGGCCTTGAGAGCTTGAAGCCTCGATGACCTTGCCCATGCCGATATAGATGCCTGTATGATGAATCTCATTCCATCTGCCGCATCCGCTGCATCGTCCGTTTACCCAAAATACAAGGTCGCCCGGGCGAAGCTCGCTTTCTTCAACAGTCATATTCTCGCAGTAGTGCGCCTGATCCGCGGCGCAACACCAGAAGTGTGAGCCGAGATCGGGATCAACTTCATTGATAGCCCAATAAACAAGGCCCGAACAGTCGAACTTATCATCGCCCTTTGCTCCGAGCACATACGGTGCGCCTAGCTTCGTCAGCGCCGCCTTGACCACCTCGGCGCCCTTTTCATCCGGAAGAAGGTCGATGATCTCATTTAAGTCCGTATCGCCCGTAACGTTAATCCCGAGAAGCTGCGCGTAGTATTCGCAGTATTCGGGCTTCATCATCTCATTCAGCATCTCGCGCTGGTTGTCGTTGAAGTCGTAGAGATCGGCTCCTTCGCGGTAGTTGAGGGCTTGCCTGTGGACATAGCACATCAGCACATAAGCGCCGCTTTCACCCGAACTGCCGGTTGTTATCGTGTATGAGTTCATGCGGTTATACACATGGCTGAGAAGCGCTTCCGCATCATCCGTAAGCACAACTACGTCCATCGGTTCTTCCTCGCGCGTTGTTGCAAGCACCGAGAATACGGCAATAACATCGTTCCAGTTATTCACGGGAGCATCGCCGTCATCGTCGCCGACATACACGGTTTTCTTTACCGAATGCCTGCCGAGAGGTATTTGGCTGATGTCATAGGTTATTCTTGAATTGAACTGCCGTTCTATCGTTGGAATAACCTCGGATATGGTTTTTCCTCCTCCTTCGTTTGAGAAGAATATCCCGAAGCCCGAACAGACTATCGCTGCAATCATGGCAATAGCGGCGATGATGACCACCGCAACCCAGCCGCCCGCGGCAATCGCAGCCACGATACCCTTTACAGCAGAAGCGATAGCTTTGCCTGCCGCAACAACGCCTTTCACCGTAAGCTGAACGGCCTTTACGGTCACTTTTGCAGCGGCCTTTGCCGCCGCAGCCGCTTTCTGCGCAGCGAACTTCGACGCCTGCGCCGTCTTTTGAGCGGTCTGTTTTGTGGCTTCGGCGGTTTTGACAACAGCCCTCTCGGTTGCTTTTACGGTTTTACCCGTTGTATTGACGGTGCGAGAGGTTGTCTTTACCGTCCTTGCGGGAGCTTGCCTAACTGTGGAAGCTGTGTTCTTCGGTGCGACTTTCGGCCGCTGCATGATTCTCGTATGGTTAGCGGTTCGTGCCGATTCGGAATATGCCTGTTGCCCTCTCAAGCTATTGGCTGGATTGCTTCGCTTGCCGTTAGTGCGAGGCTGGGGCACTTCATGCACGGAGTGAGGATCGCATACTTCGATTTCGCTTGCCGTATCGATGCTCTGCTCTTGCGAAAGCTGCTTTTTAGCCCTGCGCTTGTCCATGCTTCTGCGTATGCGCTTCTTTGCGGAAGCCGCAGCTTTGCGCGCTGTTTTCCTTGCAGCTGCAACTCCGTCATTTGTGATCTCGCCGATCTCATGCTCGGCGTATTCGGATGGTGAAGCATACTCATCGCTGTCGATGCTTGCCTTGTCCTTTGCTCTTTGGGCTGCGCTTCGCATACTGCGAGAGAGATTCCTTGCCTTATCGAGTACCTTCGGCGCACCCATTTTCGGCTTTGTTTTGAGCTTT
>JAFZJT010000215.1 GCA_017553815.1 Clostridia bacterium | reverse complement strand
GCGAAGCGCCGACGGCAAAGCGATGACGGATATGATGCACCCCTATGTTGAACTGCTCATTCCGAGTATCGACTCGAGCGAGGTCGCGATAGTTTACCGCCTGTATGATGTCGGCGGAAGCCTCGTTTCGGAGTTCCGTGCCTATGAGAAGCCCGGAGAGGCGTGAGCAGTATAAATTAAAACCAAAAACCAACGAATAATCAAAGGTCCCGTCGCAATCCGTTGCGGCGGAACCCAGTGTTTCAATATGCTTTTTTCGGCGCAGAGCGTTATCCGCAAAAAAGCGCCATCAGTTCCGCTATCCTCTCAATCGACACCTTATCAAGCGGTTTCCTATCGGGCGTATGTATCGCGCGGTCTATCTCTTCGGCATTGCCAAGCAGGTACTCGCTGTCAAATGGTGCATTGCCGCCAACAAGCAGCGCATAGCCGCGCACCCAGACCTTTTCGCCGTTTTTATCAAGAAAACGTGCAAGCAGATAGACCTGTCGCTTTACCTGCCGAATGGGATTTTTGACGGATTTATAATAGACGTTTCCTGCGGGGGTCGTTTTGTATTTTTGCCACTCAAAATCAGCCTCCGCGCCAACCAAGGTGCCGCGGTAATTCTTGACCTCGATGATGAAAACGCCGTATTTATTCACGATAACGCTGTCCAGCTCGGCGCGTCTGCCGTCAAGCTCGAAACTAACGTTCGTAAACAGCCTATCGTCCTCGCGCATCACCCGCCGTATCAGCTCGGCGGCCTGCTTCTCACCGAGCCTGCCCGCGCGCTTTTCCCCGCTTTCAAAGAGCGAGGTTCAATAGCCATCGCCCGATGAACCCGAAGAGCCCTTGCCAAAGAAGGCGAGGGCGATGATGACTATTATTGCGATCAGTCCAAGCAGGATATAGAGCATAAACGGGATCGGCTCCGCTTCGGCGCCTCCGTTACTTCACCAGATACGGCTTAACGAAATTCTTAACCATACCTTTTTGGAAAGAGCTCGAATTCGGCATCAGCATGCCGACCATCTCGTGCACGAGCCTATCCTTTTCGGCCTTGGTGAGCTTATCGAAAGAGCTCTTGAACATGAGCAGATCCTCGCGGGCTCTCGAGTAATTATCAACTGCGCCCATCTCGATATCATTCATAACTTCGGACATGGATTTTTCCTCATTCGTTCTATAATCGTTATATGCGTTCTTATTCGGTCTCCGCCTTTTCGGTGAGCGCGGGATCGGCCTCCTTGACCGTTCGATTCTTCTGCGCAAGCTCCGAAAGCTCGAAGAATTTGCCCGTAACGTGCGCATAGCCCGCTTCGCTGTGGGGCAGGGTGCATTTACTGCAATCCTTTATGCCGCGCTCGTTGTAGGTGAAGCCGCCGCCGCATTTATCGCCCAAAGCGTACAGCGGACAGTAGCAGAAAAGGCAGTTGTGGAAGCCGTTTTCGGGCAAGCGGTGGCAGGGGAAAAACTCGCATTCCTTGTTCTGGAAATACGCGTAGTGGGGTTGTCCCATATTCGGGAGCTTTGTGAGGTCGATTTTATGAAGCTTCTTTTCGGGCATGGTGGGTCTCCTTTTGACTTAATAGATTGTTGTAATGGACAAACTGATTCTTGTTTCGTTAATGGGGACACTCATGCTTATAATAAGTCGAACAGAAAGATTGGACTCAATGAACATAGAGTGCGTATTAATCAAACTTTTTGCTTTAAAAATCAGTTCCACTGAATCTCTGTATCACTATACTTTTCCCATAAATAGTTAAATGTTTCATCCAAATCATCATAATATGTTGCATCTTCTCCATCTTTTTTCTCTAATGTGATGCTGACTGATTCAACAGCAACTTTGATTGGTGCATTTAGAGTAGTGTGTGCAAACATTGAAGCTTCTTTGTTTGGTTTATAAAACTTTGCGAGCAAAAAAGAATGGGTAAACTCGTCATCAAAAAACCTAACATGGATATTCTTAAGCGCATCATTTTCGATGGTGCTTAATACATGAATGGCATAATTAACCTGATAATAATAATCACCATTGGACTCAAGTAGCTTGCGAGTTTTAACAGAATTAGGACTCTCTCCAAGTTTATTATGCTTGGTGAGCGAAAAACGCCGTTCCAAGAATGAATCGAATTTTCCGTTTGTGCTGAACCGTTCACTATAATAGCTTACAACAGCATCGGGAATAGCTTTCGGAGACTTTGAAGAAAAATCCGCATTGCCCCATAATGTTGCTGTTTTGCTTCCGTTTGGATTGCAAAGAAGAATCTTAATAGTACAATTATCTTTGGAAAGCTTTGAAATGTATTTTAGCTTTTCTTCAAAACTGTAGAAAAACTCATTTCCTGTTAAAAAGAATAGCTTTAGTTCTACAGGAGAATCTCCGTGCAATCCAAAGAGCTTATCTGTTTCAGAAAGACTCATTGTTCCTTTATCTGACACCCTGGTGATACCTTGTTTTTTTAGCTTTCGTCCGACGGCTCTGGTTGCAGAAAAAGCCCTATCCAACGCCAGTTTTGTTAGATATGCAATAATAATAGCCTGAATAATTGCTATAACAAAGCTAACAGCCTTGTCACCCCAATTAATATTCGTAAAAAAAGATGATGTTTGGTTTGTTTGAAATAGAACAAACATATTGATACCTCACGAGCTTTTAGCAATACGCAATCATTTTGAATGAAGCAAACTGACGAAGACCTACAAGATTTGCCATCATACCGCTACAACATCCTCGCGATCCAAATACTCACACGCCGCGATGGCCGCCACGCCGCCGTCCGCGCCCGCAGTAACGAGCTGGCGCACGGCCTTGGTGCGGCAGTCGCCCGCCACGAACACGGCGGGATTCTTCGTGCGGCAGCTCTCGTCCGCCGCGATAAAGCCGCTTTCGTCCAGCTCGATAAGCTCCGAAAACGCCGCGTTGCTCGGCTCCTGACCGATGGCAACGAATACGCCGCTTACAGCAAGTTCGCGCGATTCGCCCGTGAGCTTATTCTCAACCGTGAACGCGGAGAGCGAGCCTTCGCCGCTGACCGCTTTGGGAACGCTGTTTAATACAAGCTCCACGTTATCGCAGGCGGAAAGCCCCGCCACAACGTGCTTTTCGGCGCGGAATTCGTCGCGCCTGTGGATGAGATAGACCTTTTTTGCGAGCTTCGCGAGATAGATTGCATCCTGAACCGCGGTGTTGCCGCCGCCGACGACCGCCACGTCCTTGCCCTTGAAGAACGCGCCGTCGCAGACCGCGCAGAAGGAGATGCCGCGGCCAACGAACTTTTCTTCGTTTTCTATGCCCATTCGGCGGTGCTTGAGCCCCGTTGCGATGATGACCGCGCGTGAAGTATGCTCGCCGTACTCGGTCTTGACCGTGAAGCTCTTATCGCGGTTTTCGGTGATGCCTGTGACCTTATCCACCTCCACGTCAGCGCCGAGATTCATTACCTGCTCAACGAGTATGTCCGAAAGCTCGGTGCCGCTCATGGGGCGGGCGAAGGGGTAGTTTTCAACGTGCGGCGAAAGCACTATCTGGCCGCCGAAGGTCTCCTTTTCAATGAGCAGGACGCTTCTTCCCGCGCGCCTTGCGTAGATCGCGGCGGTGAGCCCCGCGGGGCCGGCGCCGATTATTATGATATCGTGCATTTTTGCTCCTTTCGTATTCATGGGAGGCGCTCGCCTCCGCCGTTTTTCCGCTTCTATTATACACCGCGCCGCAGTTCCCGTCAAAGGAAGCTGCGGCGCATCATGATTTATAGGTTATTCTTTCGCAGCGCGTTCTGTTTTATGCGCCGTGATCATTCGTTGACGGCCTTTTCGGTCTGTTCGCGGATGAAGCGGTTCACGCCGCCCACTCCGACGAACACCTCGAACACGTCGCCGCTGATCGCAACGAGCGTGGGCGCCTGATGGATGCGGAACTTCACGGAAAGCTCGGCGTTCTCCTCAGCATCGACGGTTTCGTATTCGATGCCGTTTCTTTCAAGAAGGGCTTTCGCGGTCTTGCAGTTGGGGCAGGTCTTGGTGGTGAAGAGCAGGATCCTTTCCGCCTTGCCGCCGATGTGCGCTTCGGGCTGCGCGTTCTTCTCCTCGATGCGCTTTTTATGCTCGGAAAAGTCGAGCATGCTGTACTCCCTGCGCTCCTTGAACTCCTGCACCTTGCCGTCGTTCCAGTTCTGGATCGGGCGGTAGTAGCCGGTGATGCGGCTGTTTACCTCGGTCCTCGAGCCGCAGTGCGGGCAGGTGTAAACTTCGCCGGCAAGATAGCCGTGGTTGCGGCAGATGGAGTAGGTGGGGCTCATGGTGTAGTAGGGCAGGCGGTAGTTCTCGGAGATCTTGCGAACGAGGGTCGCCGCGCTCTCCCAGCTCGGCAACTTCTCGCCGAGGAAGGTGTGGAACACCGTGCCCGAGGTGTAGAGGGTCTGAAGCTCATCCTGAATGTCGAGCGCCGCGAAGATGTCCTCGGTGTAGCCGACGGGCAGATGCGAGCTGTTGGTGTAGTAGGGGGTGCCGCCGTTCTCCGCCGCGGTGATGATGCCGGGGAAGTTCTTTGCGTCGTACTTGGCGAAGCGATAGGTGGTGGACTCCGCCGGGGTCGCCTCAAGGTTGAACAGCTCGCCGTTGTACTGCTCCTGATAGTCACTTAGACGATTCCTCATGTGGTTGAGAACGTCCTTCGTGAACTCCTGCGCGGCTTTATCGGACAGATCCTTGCCGATCCACTTGGCGTTGAGACAGCATTCGTTCATGCCCACAAGGCCGATGGTGGAGAAATGGTTGTCGAAGGAGCCGAGATAGCGCTTGGTATAGGGGTACAGACCCTCGTCGAGCAGGCGGCTGATGACCGTGCGCTTGATGTGGAGGCTCCGCGCCGCAACGTCCATAAGGTGATCGAGCTTCTTGTAGAACTCTTCCTCGTTTTCGGAGAAGAACGCAAGGCGGGGCATGTTGAGCGTTACAACGCCGACGCTGCCGGTGCTCTCGCCGCTTCCGAAGAAGCCGCCGCTTTTTTTGCGAAGCTCGCGAAGGTCGAGCCTAAGGCGGCAACACATCGAGCGGATGTCGCTGGGCTGCATGTCGCTGTTGACGTAGTTGGAGAAGTACGGAGTGCCGTATTTGGCGGTCATCTCAAAGAGCAGACGGTTGTTCTCGGTGGGGGACCAATCGAACTCCTTGGTGATGGAGTAGGTGGGGATGGGGTACTGGAAGCCGCGGCCCTGCGCGTCGCCCTCTATCATGGTTTCGATGAAGGCCTTGTTGACCATGTCCATCTCCTTCTTGCAGTCGCCGTAGGTGAAGTCCATCTCCTTGCCGCCAACGATCGCGGGACGGTCGCGAAGATCGTCCGGCACGGTCCAATCGAGGGTGATGTTGGAGAAAG
>JAFZJT010000214.1 GCA_017553815.1 Clostridia bacterium | reverse complement strand
TCCCATGCCTCGAGGGAGCTCGGTTACGTGCTCGCCGCAAGAGCGCTCGATCTTTCGCCACTGCTCGCTCTTGATATGCGCCTTGGAGAAGGCAGCGGCTGTCCGCTCGCGTTCCAGCTCATGAGGGCGGCCTGCGCGGTCATGAACGATATGGCCACCTTCGATGAAGCGAGGATAGACGATAAATACCTTGATGAAATAAGAAAACAGGCCGATCCGGGCAGCAAGTTCGGCGGGATCTGATTCGGTTTCGCCTATGAAAATACTTCTTTTGGGAGGCAGCAAGAGCGGCAAGAGCATGCTCGCTCAGCGTCTCGTCAAGTCTATTTCGGATGAGGACGGCTCCAAGCCTTATTATTGGGCAACGATGGAGCCGACCGACGGCGAGGACAGAACGCGTATCAAAAGGCATCTCGAGGAACGCGCGGGCTGGGGCTTTGAAACGATCGAATGCGCGAAGAACATTGCTTCCAGCCTTCCCGCTGTGGGTAAAAGCGCCGCCGTGCTCTTCGACAGCATAACGGCTCTCACCGCGAACGAAATGTTCGGAACGGCGAAGAGCGGCTATCTTGAAATTCCAGATAAAACCGCCCAAGAGCGCACCGCCGAGGAGCTTTCCGAACTTATGAACACGGCGAAGCATACCGTGCTCGTTTGCGACGAGCTGTTTCGCGACGGCGCTGTCTACGACGAGCTGACCGAGGGCTATCGCCGCACGCTTGCGAATATCTGCCGCAAGCTGGCCGAAAACTGCGACGCCGTCTGCGAGGTCGTCTGCGGAAATATAAAGCTCCACAAGGGCGAACTGCCCTTTTTTGATGGGAGAAACACATGAAGCTTTGGTTTTACGCATTCTTTATGGCATGGGGAATGTTCCTTGCGGTGCCCTGCCCGTTTCCGAAATGGGATGAAAAGGCGCGCGAGAGGATGCTCGCCTGTTTGCCGCTTATAGGTCTGATCGTCGGCGCGCTTTGGGCGCTCGCGGCGTTTTTGCTCGTGCGCTTCGCCTGCCCGAAGCCCGTCGCGGCGTTCGTGCTCGCGATGCTTCCGTTTGTTTTGACGGGCTTTCTGCATCTCGACGGCTATTCGGACGTTTGCGACGCGATCCTCTCGCGCCGCGACCTTGAAACGCGCCAAAGGATACTCAAGGATCCTCATATAGGCGCTTTCGGCGTTATCGCGACAGCGCTATTGCTTATAGCCCAATTTTCGCTTTTCCTCTCCTCGGAAGCGCCCGCAGTTTCATTTCGCGTGCTTCTTCCGCTCGCGCTGATCCCCGTTGCCTCGCGCGCCTGCGCCTCGATGGCGGTCATGCTTTTAAAGCCGATGGAAACGAGCCAGTACGCGGGCATGGAAAAAAGCGCGAAAAAGCAGATCTTTCTTTCCGCGCTAATGCTGACCGCTTCGATCGTGCTTCCGCCCGTTTTCTCGGGGCTTCACGGCCTTGCGCCGCTCGCCGCGGCTGTATTCTACTGCCTGTTTGCGCTTCGGGGCTATAAAAACCTCGATGGCATGAACGGCGATATTTCGGGATATGCGCTCACGCTCGGCGAGCTTTTCGGCATAGCGGTATTTGTTTTTGTAAAATAGTTTTCTTAAATTTGGAGTAAGAATATGGAACTTATAATAGGCGGCGCATATCAGGGCAAGCTGAGTTTTGCGGTAAAGGAAAAAGGCTTTTCCTCTTCGGAGCTTTTCGATCTGTCGGAGGGCTTTCCTTCCCGAGCACATCCTTGCTTTTTTCATCTTGAAGCGCTGAGCCGCAGAGCCTGCGCCGAGGGCACGGATGCGGGCAAAATGCTCGATAAGCTCGCTCCGTTCATCGAGAATTCGGTCGTCATCTCCCGCGAGATCGGCTCGGGCGTCGTGCCGATGGACGCTTTCGAGCGGCTTTGGCGCGAACAGCACGGCAGGCTTCTTTCCATGCTCGCCGCGCGCGCGGAGCGGGTGACGCGCATATTCTGCGGCCTTGCGGAGGTGCTTAAATGAAGCTGACGCTGATCCGTCACGGCAAAACAGAGGGCAATATAAAGGGACTCTACTACGGCAAAACCGACCTGCCGCTTCTTCCCGAGGGCATGGAGGCGCTCGAAGAGCTCAAAAGAAATAACGTCTATCCGCAGGCGAAAAAGTATTATACAAGCGGCATGCTCCGCACGGAGCAGACCTTTTTCATCCTCTACGGCGATACGCCGCATGAGGTTTTGTCGGGGCTTTGCGAGATAGATTTAGGCGATTTTGAGATGCGCTCATACGATCAGCTCAAGGACGACCCCGCTTTTCAGACCTGGATAACGGGGGATAACGAAGCGAATATCTGTCCAAACGGTGAGAGCGGCAACGCAGTGACCGAGCGCGCGCTCGCGGCGCTTGAACCTATAATAGCGGCGGGGGAGGACGCCGTGATCGTTACCCACAGCGGCGTTATCGGCGGCGTGCTGGCAAAACTTTTCGGCGTCGGCACGCGCTTTGATTATAAGGCCGAGCCGGGATACGGCTTCACGGTCGAATTCATCGACGGAAAGCCCGTTTCAATGGAAAAGGTGCCGCTCCCGATTGAAAAATGAGAACGGCACTTGCCTTGCAAAACGAATAATGACGGAACAAATGGGGCTTCAAAGGGAATCCCTATTATATTTATTCGATTTCAACCGTTCGTAATCAAAACCTACCTGTAATTCTCGTCCCTCTCCATCTCCCAGGTGAAGGTCACCGAATCGGTGGAACGGATATCGTCGGGCGAAAGCTGAGCGTCAAAGCTCGCCCCGAATACGGCGGATTCGTTCTTCGCGCGCGTGAAGTTGGTGAGGGAAAACACGTTCACGTCGCCCCAGTTGTAGTCGATGTTGACGAGCTCGCCGAGCGATACGCCAGATGCGGCGCAGAGTATCTCTGCCTTCTGCCTTGCGTTCATTGCCGCGCTTTCGAGCAGTTTCTCCTTTATCGAAGCGGGGTTCTTGACCGTGAAGGAAAGGTTGAACTGCGGCTTCGCGTTGCATGAGGCTATCGCGGAAAGCGTTTTTCCAAGGGCCGCGTTCGTGAAATCGAATTCGAGCTTTAGCGAGTGGAAGCACATATAGCCCGCGAAAACGCTTCTGTACAAGCCGTTTTCATCGCGCGCGTCCTCATAGTTCATATGAACGTTGAAATCCATCGTCTTGAGCGAGCCCTTCTCGTAGCCCACGGCCTCAAGCGCGGCGTTCAAGTCGGCAATCTGCTCGTTCGCGGAGCGGATCGCGTTTTCATACTCCCTGTCCTTGGTCTCAACCGTCATGTTCAGCACAACGCGATCGGGCTTGGTTTTCGCGGTGCCGACGCCTTTAACGGTGATAGTTCGTTTCATAATTCTATCTCCTCGTATAATGAT
>JAFZJT010000213.1 GCA_017553815.1 Clostridia bacterium | reverse complement strand
TCTCACACTCTATGCCTGCGGCCAGCCGGTTAATTACATCGGTGCGTACAACGGCGACACCGTCCAGCTTCCCACCTCCGTCAGCATCATTCCCGACGGCTGGAGATTCATCGGTTGGAGCGAGAGTCCCGTCAACGACAACAGCTTCGATGACGACGACATCAAGTCCGCGCCCCCGTACTATGCTCCCGGCGCATCCTACGTCATTGGCTCCAACTATGCTCTTTATGCGCTTTACTCAATGACCGAGGGCGGCGGCGGTGAGATCGGCTACGAGCTGGTTGGCAGCTCCGGCGGCAGCGACGAGCGCAGCGCGTTCAACGGCCGCTTCGTCATCACCTCAGGCAACACCTCAAGCCTTATCGCCCTCAAGTCGCTCGGTTCCACCGTATCGCTTGAGAGCGCAAGCGCGGGCGGCTCCGTGCCCTTTGCAAACACCGGCATGACGCTTGACGGAAATATGCTCTACAACGTTCCCGAAGAATACGTATTCAACGTTTCGTGTGTAGACGTGGTTTCCGCCGCGACCCAAACGACGCCGACTCCGTCCCCGACGTATGCTCCCAACCCGACTCCGACTGCCACGCCCGTCTACTCCGGTTACTACACCATATCTAATGATGCCACCGGCAGCTTTATCGGCGCATACTCCGACACCCTTTGGAACCTTGATTCCAACTACAGTGCTTCGCAGTGGATCAAATGGAACATCGAATACGATCCTTCCTACGACTGCATGAAGGTCGAGAATTCCAACGGCGGCACCTATCCGTACCTTGTAAAGGGTTCCAACAGCTACTTCGTTGTGAACTCCAGCTATACCACCAACAAGACCTATTTCTGGAGGGAGACTTCCGGCGGCACCACCTTCTACAGCACGAATCCCAACGGTGCGCCCGATCCCACTCCCTACATCCCGGATCCCACGCCGACCCCTGTACCGACTCCCACACCGACCCCTGTACCGACTCCCACACCGACCCCTGTACCGACTCCCGTTCCCGGCGAGCTGGCAGCACCCACCGGAGTCAGCGCGTGCCTCTACGAGCTCAAGCCTTACATAGTGTGGAACGTTTCCGCCGGCGCAACGTGCTATCAGATCTACCGTGCGCCCAAGGGCGGCAGCTACAGCCTTGTCGGCACCGTGTACGACAATTCCTTCATCGACATGAGCGAGCTCACCGGCATGACCACCTATTACTACAAGGTTCGTGCCCTCGATGCTTACGGCAACACCAGCGCGTTCAGCAATTATGCAAGCGTTATGACCTATGGCATCGCCGCTCCCGCGAACCTCTCCGCATTCCTCGTTGACCGTATGCCCTATATCAGCTGGAGCTCTTCCGCGAACGCCGCGAGCTATGAGGTGTATCGCAGCACGAGCAAATCCAGCGGCTACCAGCTGGTTGCGATCGTGTACGAAAACTTCTACACAGATGCTGATGCGTTGACTCCGAACAAGACCTATTACTACAAGGTTCGTGCGATTGACAATTATGGCACCGCCAGCAAGTTCAGCTCGATCGTCAGCTTGGCAGCATACGGCGTTCAGGCTCCCGTGATTATCTCCGCGGCACTCGTGGATCGTATGCCCACGCTGACGTGGCATCCCACCGCGTATGCGACGGGCTACGAGATCTATCGCAGCACTGCGAGCTCCAGCGGCTATACGCTTATCGGTATCGTGACCGGCACCACCTTCACCGACGCCTCAGTCCTCACTGCGCTCAAGCCCTACTATTACAAGGTGCGCGCATTTGATGAGCACGGCAACGTCAGCAGCTTCAGCTCCGTATTCAGTATTACGGCTTACGGCGTTGGCAAGCCCGCGAGCATCAGCGCAGAGATCGTAAACGGAAGACCCGTCATCACCTGGAGCGCTGCCAGCGGCGCGGTCACCTATCAGATCTATCGCGCCGTAAAGTCGGGCAGCTACACTCTTGTTGGCACCGTTAGCGGAACCTCGTTTACCGACAACGCCAACCTTACCGTTGGCAAGACCTATTACTACAAGGTTCGTGCCTGCGACAGCTACGGTACTACCGGAGCGTTCAGCAGCTATGCAAGCGTTGTTATTTCTGCGGCCAGTCCGACTCCCAACGGTCCGCTTCCCGCGCCCGTGAACGTTAGCGCGAGCATGGCAACCGGCAGGCCGGTCGTCACTTGGAACGCTGTCAGCGGTGCGGCTAACTATCAGATCTACCGTGCCATAAAGTCCGGCAGCTACTCCCTTGTTGGCACCGTGAGCGGAACCACTTTCACCGACACTGCCAACCTTACCGTTGGCAAGACCTATTACTACAAGGTTCGTGCCTGCGACAGCTACGGTACTGAAGGAACGTTCAGCAGCTACGTCAGCGTTGTTATTACTGCGACTAACCCGAGTTCTCTCGAGGCTCCCACCGGCGTCAGCGCAACCATGATCGATTCAATGCCTGTCATTACATGGAACGCTGTCAGCGGTGCAGCTGAGTATCAGGTCTATCGCGCCGTAAAGTCTGGCACCTACGCTCTTGTTGCAACCGTGTACGACACCTGCTTCTATGATGCCTCCGATCTTACCCTCGGCATGACCTATTATTATAAGGTTCGCGCCGTTGGCAATGATGGCACCGCAGGCGCGTTCAGCTCTTATGTATCGATCATAGCAGAATCTGATATCAAGTAACCGAGCTGTTTCGCTTCCCCTATCGATCATTTCGATCGTGATTAAAGCGGCTCAATGTCAACAGTTGACGTTAAGCGCATAGAAAGAGTTAACGTAACCTGTGCCCCGCGGGGCACAGGTTACGTTGCGTTTGCGCTCAGCAATATGCGCCGGCACATATTGCTGAAGCTGCGATAGCCGAAGGCTATGCGTTTGATGGCCTTGATTCTTGTTGCAGCCCTCGGTGAAACCGTTCGTGTAGCCGCAATCGAATGCACTGAGTATGTATTCTGAACACTTGCTCAATATCTTGATCAAGTGTTCAAACTCATGAAGCTGCGTTGCGGCATTGAACATCCAGTACGGTTTTAGTCAGAGTTTAGTATTATCTTATTGGATAGCGAAGCAAGGCTTTGTGCTTTCATGCAGCTGTTCGCGCTGCTTTAAGCCGAGATTTGCGCAGGTTCTTTGCCTTCAGCGCATCTCCACCAATATTAATGCGAAAAATATTATTGCCGCCGTTCAAAACGCTTGCTCAACGAGCCGTTATGGTGTATAATGCAGAGTGGATATGATTGTGATGAAATGCACGGCTGTTGCCTTAGCAAACCGCGACATGCATTTGACTATATCTTGCGATCAGAAGAATTGAGAAAAAGGAGTGCATTGAATTTGAAACTGAGAAGACTGATCTCAATTATTATTGCGGCGATCCTGCTGAGCATGGCCGCTGTTCCCGCCCTTGCCGCCGACCGTGAGAGCGGCGAGGAGCCCGTTTCGTTTACTCTTTCCGAGGCACCCGCTGCCGTTTCGCAGACTTCATCTGCGTCCGGCTCCGCGACCATCGAATCCGATCCTTCGCGCCTTATCGGCCCCGGAAACGTAACGATAACCATAAAGCTTCGCAACAGCAACAGCTCCATCGGTATGAACAGCATCGGCGACGGCGGTGAGGCGCGCGTTTTGGGCGCGGCTTCTCCCTTCATTATGCCTCCGATCAGCACCATCACCCCGATTCTCACCATGCCTCCCGTGACCGAGGCTCCGCCTGTTGTGACGCCCGAACCTCAGCTGCCCACCGAAACGCCGCATATCACGCAGGATCCGATCGTGACCTCCGCCCCCTCTCCCACTCCGATTCCGCAGGCGGGGCGCTTTACGCACGTCACGATAACCAATCCCTACGGCGCGTACTTCAACACGAGCGACGTCAACCCCGGCACCATCGGCGTTTTCAGCTCCCAGATGATGATCTACGACTCCATGATCGGTCAGACGCTTTCGTTCAATATTTCCTGGTACGACACTGCTTCGAGTCTGACCTATTCTCAGGCGCTTTCGCTTGTTATACAGCGTTCCGACACCGCATATCTAAGGCTTTCGAGAACCGCGAGCGTTTCGAACGCCGCAGTTGGCGAGGAAGTCGAATTCACCTACTCCTTCGTGAACACGGGCTCAAGAAGGCTTACCAATATCCGCTTTACCGACGACAAGATCATCGGCAACCAGGAGATCGCGGAACCCTTCTCCCTTGGCTCCGGCGAGCGCAAGGAGATCAAATTCGTTTACACGATGAAGGGCGCAAGCGTTGTTTCAAAGCCCACCGCGACCTTTACTCCCGAGGGCAGCACCAACGTGCTTTCGGTCACCGTTTCCAAGATGACCATCGGCCTTATCAACGCTCAGCTTTCAAAGAGCGTCAACATCAGTACAGCTACTCCCGAGGGCGTTACCTTCACGCTGTTTTTGACCAATAACGGCAGCCAGAACCTCAGCAATCTGACCGTTCGTGACGATCTTGGCAATCTGCTCGCCTCCTCTTTCAGCCTTGCCATCGGCGAGAGCAGGATCATAGAGCATTTTATCCCTAATCCCGAAGGCGTGCGAAACGTTGTTTTCAGCATCACCGGCACCTACGACGAGGGCAAGGAGTTTGCCGACAACACAACGAGCTATACGGTTCGTCCGTACATAAACCCCGCGCTCTTGGGGCTCAGATTCCGCGCGGAGGTTAGAAAACAGCTCGACGCCGACAACAACATCGGATTGACCTTCACCATCGAAAACACGGGCAGACTTGCGTATTCCGATCTCGTTTTGATCGAGGAGCAGCTCGGCTACACCCTGCACGAGCTTTATGCCCTCGGCGCATCCACCGAACCCGTTACATTCAACGTTGATCTTACCATCGAAGAGCCACGCGAGCTCGTGTTCATACTGACAGCACTCG
>JAFZJT010000212.1 GCA_017553815.1 Clostridia bacterium | reverse complement strand
TAAAGAACGCATTCCATCTGTCTAAATATACAGTATACTCGGTTTTGGATGACAATGATGTTTCGGTTGAATTCTTAGTGCTAATTCCTGATTTGATTACATCAGGTTCTGCGCCCAACTCAAAATTTAGCTCTGCCCCATCCGTTCTTGAGTATTCGTCAGTACGAGGAGCAAATCCGTCAGATACAATCTTCGTAAGAATATCAGATTCCTTTAATTTGGCAATTGGTGCATAAATTCTACCCTTGCCAGGCCATTTATCTATATCGTTCTTCTCAATACTTGTTATAAGCTTAACAAGCAGGATTGCTTTCCAAATTGTTTTGAAATCAGTATACTTGAGTTTGCCATCAGCAAACATCTCAATAAACTTTAAATAATCTTCTGTACGAATTGGATAGTATTCGACATCAATACTATCATCGCAGAACTGAAGGTATTTGGCATACATTGTTTTCCCGCTTCCTTTTGCTCCGATAAGAAAATAAATGTCCTTGCTGATCAATTTAGCATACTTATCATCTGATTTAAAGAATACTCTTCTTAAAGTATCCGCATCATGCATATCATAGTTTTCAGCATCTACTTTAGGGAAGTCAATAGAAGTAAATTCGGTTTTTTTCATTAATGAATACCCCTCGTTTTTCAATTATTATACTCTAAACCGATTTCTCTGTCAACTCAATCACACATTTATTGCAAAAACAAAATCTCTATTTGTAAATATGAAAAATTGCGACGAAAAGTTGCAATGAACACCTACTGAAAACTATCGCTGTAATAGATTAAAATGATAAAGTACGAAAGTATTTAATTATTTGCGCAGCAATGGTAGGCAAGAGGGCGAGAACTCCAATGAGGAGTACTGATTATTTCACCAGCTTGTCCAACTCTTCCTCTTTAACAAATCGCCATTCTCCGCTTTTTAGGTTCCCAAGCTCAAAGCTTCCTATCGCTACGCGCTGAAGCCGCAGCGTATCATGCCCGACTGCTGCGAGCATCCTTCTTACCTGGCGGTTCTTGCCCTCGTGGATGGTGAGTAAAAGCTCGGTCTTTTCGTCCGCCCTTTCCCTTATTATGCGAAGCTCGGCGGGGCTCGTCATACCGTCCTCAAGCCGAATTCCGTTGCGGAGTTTACGCTTGTCCTCGGGGGTAAGCCGGCCGGAGCAGAGCACGCGATAGGTCTTTTTCGCGCCGTAGCGGGGATGCATAAGGCGGTTCGCGGTCTCGCCGTCGTTGGTAACGAGGATAAGCCCCTCGGAATCGTAGTCGAGCCTGCCCACGGTGTATAGGCGGTAGGGGAGCGAGGTAAAATAATCCGTCACCTTCACCCTGTCCTCATCGTCCGCATTGGAGCAGATAACGTTCTTCGGCTTGTTGAAAACGATTATGACCTTTTCCTCGGCGGGGGAAACGGGCTTGCCGTCGAGAAGCACCTCGTCGCCCTCCTCAACGGTGCAGCCCAAAGCGGCGATGACGCCGTTTACACTAACGCGCCCCGCCGCAATTATCTCTTCACATTTTCTGCGGGAGGCTATCCCCGCGTCGGCCAAATACTTTTGTAAACGCATCTTTCTAGTGAATAGTTAATAATGAATAGTGAATAGTTGAGGTTGAGATCCCAGAGGGATCTCTTCATTTTTTTGACAGCTCGATTCCAAAGCGTTTCGCGCATGGATCATCCGCGCGAGAACAGCCTTAAAAGAAAATTCAGATAGTAGCCGTAATCGCGCATGGCGATGCTTTCCTTCGCTATAAGCGCGGTTTTGCCGACGGGACAGCCGCCTATCAGAAGCTCGCATTCGCCGATGCGTTCGCCCTCGATTACGGGCGCGAGCACCGCTTTATCGAGCCTGATATCCACCTGAACGCTCATTTCGTCGCCCTTTTTGAGCGGGATTATTATATCGCTCTTCGCGGCGAGGGTGAGCACGCTCTTTTCGCCGTTCAGCACAGCGCACCGCGAAAGCTCGGTGCCCGCCGAGACCGCCTTGACCATCTCGTAGTTTTCAAAGCCGAAATCGAGCATCTCCTCGGCCACCTCAAACATGGGCCTGCAGTTCAGCACGCAACCGACGAGCAGCATCCCGTCCCTCTCGGCGGCGAAGATGAGGCAGCGCCCGGCCTTGCTTGTGTAGCCCGTTTTAACGCCGACGCAGCCCTCGTAATCCCAGAGCATCGTGTTTTTATTCTTAACGTAGATTTTGCGCAGGTCGGTCTGGATGGGGGAGTACTGCGTTGAAACTATCCGCTTGAAATCGGGGTTTTGAAGCGCCGCCGCGCTTATCACGCAGAGGTCGTAGGCCGAGGAATAATGCCCCTCGCGGTCGAGCCCGTTTGGCGAAACGAAATTGGAATCGGAAAGCCCCAATAGCCGCGCGCGCTCGTTCATTATGTCTGCAAAGCCCTCAAGGGTGCCGCCCATGTGAACGGCGAGCGCAACCGCCGCGTCGTTGCCCGAGCGGAGCATAAGGCCGTACAATAGGTCGCGAATCGTCATCTTTTCGCCCGCGTAGGCGTAGATGCAGGAGCCGCCGACGCCGACGGCCTCCTTCGGAAAGGCAATCACCTCGTCCAAATCGCATCTCTCGAGCGTCAAAAGCGCGGTCATGACCTTCGTCGTGCTCGCCATCGGAAGGTGAAGCTCGGGGCTCTTCGCAAGCAGCATCTGAAGGCTCGAAGCCTCGATAAGCGCCGCCGACGCCGCGCTCTCCATGCTCTCAAGACGGCCCGCGAAGATATCGCTCCGCTGAACGGGGACCTCGGTTTGGAATACCTCAATCGGCTTAAACGGGCGATGCTTTTTTTGGTCCTTTATGGGCAAGGCCCTTGACTCTGCGAACGAAGAGGAGGATGTAAAAAAAAGCAGGAAGGCGAGCGTGATGACGAGCGCGCGAAGCGCAAGACGGCCGCCCGATTTAGTCACAGCAGCTTTCATCGCAAACCTCCTCCTCGTTTTTATTCATGCCCGATGGGGAAAAAGAGCAATAGCCTCGATATTTACCCATTCTATTTTCGCATTTTTTCCCGTTTTTGTCAACTGCCGCCGAGATAAATCGCTCCATGCTCTTGAGCACCTGCGGCACGAGGTCGGCGAGCTTATCCACCGCGTTCTCGGGTGCGGCGGGGATGACGCGCACGTTGCCCTGCTCCACGGAGAGGAATGCGAGGGGCTTGAGGCTCATACCGACCGTCGCTGCGCCCGTGAAGGGGTAGCGCGGATCCGATTCCGAAGGGTCGTCGATCCTGCGGCGGCAGGCGCGTCCGCCCTCCGCTTCGCCGTATTCGCCGCCGCCGATCGCAAAGCCGATGGAAACGCGCGAAACCGGCAGAAGCAGGGTGCCGTCCGCAGCGGTTATCGCGTCGCCGATGACGGTGTTCACGTCCACCATGCGCTTTATCTGCTCTATCGAGCCTTCGATTATGTTTTCAATGGGGTGCATGAGGTTTCTCCTTTTTCATTTGGTTTTGCTTGGGGTTTGTTTCGCCCTCTTTCACACCGCTTTCGCGCGCTTTTTTCGGCAAAAGCGGAAAGTAGGCCCGCTATTAGCTTTGCCGGATGGGTTTTAACTATTCCCTCGATCGCGAGTGAAAAGGCTTTTTCGGTAAATTTCGGCAAAAATTCCGCCTTAAGCTCCGCTTTTTCAGCACGGATCGGGATAATGCGGGCGGCGAGCGTGAGAAGCGGCAAGGTGAGCGCGTTCAGCATTCCCGCGAGCAGAACGCAGTCCGCCGCGTCCTCAAGCGCGATATGCCCCCTTATAACGAGCCTTTTCAGCGAGATCGCGCCGAGAATGGGTGCGGCGGGAAGCTTTTCCACCTTAGGCTTCTTTGGCTTTTTTCGTTTTACCTGCTTAAGCTCGCCGCTCCGCGTCAGCCTGAAAAAAGAGAAGGCGTTTTTTGCATCGAGCGGATCATGCTTGGCTTTTTCGGCGTCGAATTCAAGCAAAAAACGAAGCGGAGGCCGAATCAGCCCGAAAAGGAGCCAGAAGCGAAGCGTCAGCCGCGCCGAAAAGCCCCTCTGCTCCAGTTTAAAACGAAGTCCGATGGGGGAGAGCAGCATCAGCGCGAGAGCCGCAGTCGGTATCGAAAGGTATGAAAAGCCGCGCATTTTATCACCTCCGCTTTAGTTTTTGCGGAGCTATTGAGATTTATTCAAAAAGATGGTATCATTAGTATAATGAGGTAATAGCGGCGATAAGCGCGGCTTCATACCGCGCCGCACCTTTCGGAGAGTATAGAGATGATAGTTTTGGGCATTGACCCCGGGTACGCGATACTCGGCTACGGCGTTATCGAGGCCGAGGGAACGAAGCTTCGCGCGATAGACTGCGGCATTATCGAAACCAAACCAGATATGCGCTTTCCCGAGCGGCTTGAGCGGCTCTTTGCGGGCACGCGCGCGCTCGTTGAGAGGTTCCGACCCGACCATATCGCGTTTGAGGAGCTTTTCTTCTATCGAAACACGACCACGGCGCTTCAGGTCGCGGCGGCAAGGGGCGTTGCGATACTTGCCGCGCAACAGGCGGGACTTCCGCTCTATGAATATACGCCGATGCAGATCAAATTGAGCGTAACCGGCGACGGCCATGCAGATAAGCTCCAGATGCAGAGCATGGTGAAGCTTCTTTTGAAGCTTCAAAAGGTCCCCAAGCCGGACGATGCGGCGGACGCGCTCGGTGTTGCGATATGCCATGCGAACGCGATCGGCCCGGGCATGGATGAATTCAGGATAAAATAGCGCGAAAACACCCTAAAAACGGAGAGAAAACCATGTATTCACATATCAGAGGAACCGTCGAGGAGCTTGGCGCGGACCGTGCCGTTATCGATGCAAACGGCGTGGGCTACGAGCTTTTCTGCTCAAGGAATACGCTCAAGGAGCTTTCGATCGGAAAGCAGGCGAAGCTTTTCGCGCATCTGAATATCGCGCAGGACGCGGTCGCGTTGTACGGCTTTTATACCGACGGCGAGCGCGCGATGTTTCGTAAGCTCATCGGCGTTTCGCGCATCGGCCCCAAGCTCGCGCTCGCGGCGCTCTCGGTGCTCTCCCCAAGCGATATCTCGATGGCGGTTCTAACCGACAACGCCGCCGCGTTTGACGGCGTTCCCGGGATGGGCAGAAAGACCGCCGCAAGGGTCATCCTCGAGCTCAAGGAGAAGGTGGACGGCATTTCCTCCGCTCCGGGCGGCGCGAAGGGCGCGAAGAACTCGGACGACGGCGCGAACTCGATGCGCAAAGAGGCGATAGAGGCGCTGGTGGCGCTCGGCTACGACGGCGCGATCGCGGGAAGAGCGGTTGCCGAAATTGAGGACTGCGCGCGCACCGAGGATATGATAATGAAGGCCCTAAGGAAGCTTTCAGCGAAGTGAAGAATGCGAAAAACAGCGAAAATTAAAGAAAAAACATGAACGACGACAGACTCATAACTTCATCCCTTCTCACCGAGGATGAGAACAGCGAATACAGCCTGCGCCCGCGCTTCCTTGCCGAATACATCGGTCAGGGCAGCGTGAAGGAGCACATGCAGGTCTATATAGACGCGGCAAAATTGCGCGGCGAGGCGCTCGACCACGCGCTTCTGTACGGCCCTCCGGGTCTCGGCAAGACCACGCTTGCCGCGATAATCGCAAACGAGATGGGCGGAAATCTCAGGATCACCAGCGGCCCCGCGATAACCCACGCGGGCGACCTTGCGGCGCTTTTATCCAATCTGAACGAGGGCGACGTGCTGTTCATCGACGAGATACACCGCCTCAACGCGAACGTGGAGGAGATCCTCTACCCCGCGATGGAGGATTTTGCTTATGATATCATCATCGGAAAGGGACCTTCGGCGCGCTCGCTGAGGCTTGAGCTCCCGAAATTCACGCTCGTCGGGGCGACCACGCGCATGGGGCTTCTGACGGGGCCTCTTCGCGACCGCTTCGGCATTAAGGAACAGCTCGAGATGTATTCGCCGGAGGAGCTGAAGGAGATAGTCGTCCGCAGCGCGGGCATACTCGGGATTGAGATAACGGTTGACGGCGCGCTTGAGATAGCCTCGCGTTCAAGGGGCACTCCGCGAATCGCGAACAGGCTCCTTCGCCGTGTGCGCGACTATGCGCAGGTCAAGGCGGACGGCGTGATAACCACCGAAACCGCGATGGCGGCGCTTGAGATGCTTCGCATAGACGAGCTCGGGCTCGACGCGGTGGATAGGAAGATGCTCGAAGCGATGATGATAAAATTCCTCGGCAGACCAGTCGGGCTGGACACGATCGCCGCCGCAACGGGCGAGGACGCCTCCACGATAGAGGACGTGTACGAGCCGTATCTATTGCGCCTTGGGTTCATCGCAAGAACGCCGCGCGGCAGGGTACCGCTCCCGCCCGCGTACGAGCATATAGGAATCGACCCGCCGAACGGCGGGGGAGTGCAGACGTCGTTTCTTTGATAGTGAATAGTGAATAATGGATAATGAATAGTTGAGGTTGAGATCCCTTTGGGAGCTCTTTGGAACAACAAGCATAATGGGGGAAAGAATATGTGGTTCTTCGGTAAGAAAAAGAAGCTTCAAGCGGAGCTTGAACAGAAGAATAGGGAGCTTGAGGAGCTTCGCGCGAAGCTGAGCGAAAAGGAAGGCGAGCTCGGCGAGAAGATCGACGAGCTTACGAAGGCAAACAATTCGCTTGAGAGTGCGAAAAAGGAGCTTTCGGGTTCAAAGAAGCGCATCGCGGATTTCGAGGCAAAGCAGGACAGCATCTCAAACGCGATGACCGAGGCGGCGGAGCAGAAGGAGCGCATCCTTAAAGAAGCGCGGCTTGAAGCTAAACGCCTTGAAGAAGAGGGCAGAAAGCGCCGTGACGAGTTCATAAACGAGGGGCAGAGCATAGAGGAAAAGGCGAAGGCAGCCGCCGAAAAAACGCTTGAGGACGCGCGCGAGCAGGCGAAGAAGGACGCCGAAAAGACCTTCCGCGAGGCCGAAAACGCCGTCAGCGAGGCCGAAAGGCTCTCCAAGGAGATGCTCGAAGCCGCCGAAAAGAGCGCGCACGGCATGATCGACGAGGCGGAGGCGCACGTCAAGGAGCGCGAGGGCAGGCTGGATGAGCTGAACGCTCGCTTGAAGGAACGCGCAAGGCGCGCGCTCGAGGATGCGGAATTCTATGCCGATACGCTCGATACCGTTGGCAATGCGAGGGCGAAAAAGCCTGCTGTGCATGGAAAAACGAAGCAGGAACCGCAGGGCGTGGGCGCTGCGAAGGTGGCGCGGGATATGCAGGAAGCACGGCAGAGCGGCACAGGCGAAAGCGGCAAGCCCGCCGAGAACTATAGAAGCGCCGCCGCACTTATGCGCAGTATCTACGCGATCGAAGGGCGCGATCTGCCCGGCGACGAGGAAGAGGACGACGGCGAGAACGGCGAATTTTCCATGCCCGTGGATCCCGATTTCTCCAAGCTTGTGAGCGAGGTTTTGGATAATTAGTGAACGGCGCGGTGATATTACGTAAGGCTCGCTGCTTGTAATACATTTAAACTCCGAAAGCAGAAATATATTAGGCAAAGCGGTTGTGATGATCAACCTGTTATGCTATACTATAGCAACTAAACTAAAAGAAAAGGGTGAGCAAAATGAAAAAAATCTTTTCAACATTACTCGCATGGCTGTTTTTCGCTATTTATACTGCACAAAGCTCTACAGTTGCATCTCAGTTTAATTCTTACAGTATATTTCAAGAAAACTTAAAATACTTGATAGATTGCAATAAATCCGTAGAAAGCAGTATAGTGAAAAGTGAGGCGACGATAGATGACGTTGAGGCAATCATCTCAAGGTACGCATGTCAAAGTGTCGCTGAGCTGAATAAAGTTATAGATGATAACCTTGATGCTGTCTTTAAAACTATGAGCGACAGAGAATTTAAGGAAAAAACTGCGTAAGAAAAAGCTGTTGTACGTGGTTTAATCCAGCAGGCGTGGATAGTTGCCGGATTAGCTGCGGTAGCTAGTGGCTATACTTGTGCTGGATGGTTAGTAGTATACTCTGCCATTGGCTCAAATTATTCGGAAACAGACCTGTTTTATCATGAGGATAATACAGAGTTTGATTGGTTCAAAAAGAAAATCATCACCACGGTTGCTTACAAAGATATTTGC
>JAFZJT010000211.1 GCA_017553815.1 Clostridia bacterium | reverse complement strand
GATCGTGTCAATATCTTCCGGGAGAAATCACGCGACAGAATCGACCGGCTGCATTTTTGCGAGTGCTTTAAGGATAAAGGTTGTACCCGTGAGCTTACCGCTCAAAATACTGCCTTGGCGCACATTCTCAAAGATGCTCCAATTGTGACATTCGCCGAGAGCTTCGTTCGCCTGCTTTTCGGCGTATTTGCCGTATATCTCAAGCCCGTTTTTAATGGCAATGTGATCCTTTGTTCGTTCCTTTTTGCTCCGTGAAACGCGGATATGATCGGCGGTGACCTTCCCGCCGTTTTGAGTGAATATGCGAAGCATAGCCATCTTGCCGAGCCCCTACTCGCTCCGGGCAAGAGGGGTGCGTGAAAGACGTTCGGAAAGCAGATGACTTACCAGCGGCACGAACGCACTCTTTTTAGGCCGCAGATGAACGTGATCCTCGTCTGCGAATATGTGAAGCTCTGAGGGAGTGTTCTTTACCCTTTCAGTTACCGGCTCTTTCATGTCCAAGAGCTTATTGTCCACTGTCTGACGGCTGACGAGTTCTCCCGTAACCTTTGCCGCCCTCTGCATGGACATTTCGGAAACGAGCTGAACAAACTCCGCGCAAAGCTCTTCGGACAGCCGCTCGTTGGATTCCACCCCGATAAGGTGATCCACAATGTAGATGTTATTTCCGTCCTTCTGCGAAAAGTAAGTCCGCTTGCAGTGCAGCTCTCCCAGCGAGGTCATAAAGGTTCTCGGAACATTTCGCTCCTTGACCGTCAAGCCGTCAAGCTTTCTCTCTTTCTTTGCCGCCAATACAGCATTATCCATCTCGCTGATGGCAGAGGATATAAGCTTCAATGTTCCTTCCGGTATGTTTCCAAATAGCGTTTCGGCGGTCTGTCCGATATTTTAAAGACCTTTTTCTTCGATAGTCTTTATAATTACCTCTACAAATTCAATTGCTGCTTGTGTTACAATACTTTCCACGGGGCGCGCCCCTCTTTCCGATTTTGTCGGCAAACAAATTATACAACGAAAGGCGCCGCTCCGTCCTTTTTTCTCCGCCGCCCCCGCGGGGGCGGAACCCTCCTGCGGTGGTGAAGCTTCACTATTTCTCCCAGAATTATTTTACACTAACCATCCTTATGCGGATACGCCCTTGACAGCACTTTTGATGCCGCTTCAGCGAACCACAAGGCTCGAAAGCTCCATTAGCTGGAGATTCTCGCCGAGATCGCGCAGCACCGCTTCGCCCTTGCCCATCCTTATTATCCAATTCTTCGTCGCCTTGTTTTTGCGCTCCGTATCATGGATCGTCATAAGGGGCAGGACCTGCACATGCCGCTCCGCTTCACCTATGCCCCAATCATAGGGATTGGTTCGATAGAGCCTGAAATGCAGCGTGCAGGTCTCCTCGTCCACGCTTTCCACAAGCGCAAATCGCGTGGGGAAGGAGAATTCCTCGGTGGGATACGGCGGCAAGTTCCAAAAACAGCCGTCGCGGAAAACGCAGCAAAAGCACTCCGAATCATCGATTTGGATGCTGTAATCCTCCTGATCGGGGGAGATGGTTTTGCCGAAGAAATAGTTGAGCGTTTCATTGACCTGCTCGAGCGTCAGCGTGCGGCAAACTTCGCCGCCATGCTCCTTTTCGACCACGGACGCGGGATCGTCATGCCTTCTGTATCCGAAAACGAAGCGTATAAGCTCGGCGTCCTCGTCCAGATCGGTCTGTGTGTTCTCGATATTCTCCTGAACTATGGCGGTCAGAAAGCGATTCAGCCGCACCCGTTCATCCGAGAGCAGCCAAGAGGGCGCGCTCGTTTCATCGGCGGGCTGCGCGGTTTCGGCGGGCTGCGCGGTTTCGGCAGCGCCGCCGTTAGCTGCATCCGTATTTGCGGGAACGTTTCCTTTTTCAAGCAGCGCCTTCACTCCAAAGCCCGCGGCAATGAGCAGCGCGAGCGCCGCCGCGCCGCAAAGCCACTTCTTCAATCCGAATTGCTTGGAACTTTCCATTTGATAAAACTCCTTTCAGTTTCGTTATTGCATATGCTGTTTTATAGGTCGGTGCGATGACCGGGGGCGGATCGGGCTTATTCGCCCTGTTCGGCCAACGCTTTTTGCTCCCATGCCGCCCAACGCTCATCCATACGCATTTCATTTTTCACCCGCTCGGCCTCCGGCACGTCCCACCAAGGCCAAAGCTGCGGAAGCTGCGTTGTGAGCACGCGCCCGAAGCTGCACTCGAGAGGGGCCGCGTACCGAAGAAGCAGGGATGAGTATGCGGCCTTGCTGCTCTCGCCGTCGAACCTTCTTGAAAGCTCAAGCGCCATGTCGAGCGCCGCAAACGCGCCGTCCTTTTCGCCCGCAAGCCATAGATAATAGGAGCGCAGGATGTGAAGGACCGCGATCGTGCCGCAGAGCTTTCCGTAATCGCCATCGGTAAAAACAAGGTCGAATATCATAAGATCGTTGGCGATAAGCTCGGCGGCGGTCTTGGGCGGCAGGCTGCGGTCGGCGCGCACTATCGCCGCGATAAGATCGGTCAAACAGTACACCGTCCAAACAAGCGTTTCCCCGCTTGCCGCAACCGCGCCCTTGCCGTCGAAGGCGTTTATCCTAAGAAACGGCTTGGAGGCTTCGATATCGGGCGCGGAATCGGCGAGCAGAAGCGCTTTCTCGTGCTCGCCCGTTAATTTGTAGATCCGCGAAAGCTCGAGCACCGCTTGATGCCGCACCTCGCCGCTGTTGAGGGCAGTCAAAACCTTTTCGTACAGCTTGACGGCCTCCTGCCATTCGGGATACAGCCGATGCCGCTCAACGTCGCAGACCTCGAAGCCGTCCTCGCTGTCGATATGGAATTCGCCCCTGCGAACCGAGCCCGTGTTGAACAGCACGGACGCCAGCGCCGCTGTCAGCTTCTCGTTTCCCGGAAACTCTATCACCGCGCCGCGCGCGAGCGCGATGCACTCATCGAGGTTGACGTCGATACCATTATTGAGCTTGTTCATCGCGATGATCCTATCAAAAAGCGCATCTACCTTCTTCGTTCGCTCGTTTTCATAGCCAAAAAGCTCGTCGATGGAAACGCCGAAGCAGTTTGCTATCGATGGTATCAGCTCGATATCGGGGTAGCCGTTTCCATTCTCCCAGCGCGATACCGCCTGCGCGGTGATGCCGAGCTCACCCGCAAGCGCTTCCTGCGTTCTTCCGTCGCGCAGACGGAGCAGCTTGATTCTTTCTCCCAATCCGATCATAACCATCCTCCTCGGTTTTTGCCGTTTTCCTATCTGTTCTCATTATAAACAGCGCCGCGTGAGAATACAATAATCAATCATTTGTTTTAAACTCAACGAACGCTTGAACTGCTTGGGGATATGAATAGTGAATAAACTGCGGATGGGATCCTTTAGCGCAAAAGAAAAGAACCGTGCCGCCGAAGTCACGGTTCAAGTGTTTTAAAGCGACGGAGCGCCGTTAAAGCACGACCCGCTCCCCTTCCGAAGCGACTCTCGTCATTTCTCCGTCACGAATCCTATAAGCTTCGCCGCGCAGCTCCTCGCGTTCGCCGTCAATGAAGAGATAGCTTCCGTCGGGGATGGCGTAAAAGGTCCTTCCGATGCTGTCCGCAAAGGTGATATCCTCAAACAGGCGCATCCCGTCTAAAATATCGTCCTTCACCTGATGATAGTGCGGAAGGAGCATCGTTTTCGTCAGCCCAAGACCGCTCAAAAACCTTTGATACTCGGGGTCTATCGCCTCGCCCTCGTCCTCAGGCTGGGCATACACGACCTCCGCGCTGTTCATGCTTCCCGCGCTGATACCGATGATTATTCCCTCATAATCCGTAATAAGCTCCCGCAGTCCGATTTCACGGAAGAATCTGTTTTGCGTGGGCACATGTCCGCCGCTAAGAATGAGGATATCCGCATCCCTTATAAGCTCCGCCGCCCGCTCTTCGTTTCTGCCGTCCAAAACGAGGTAGCTTTCGAACACAAAGCCGATCCGCTCAAAGCTCGATTTGACCTCGGCCGCTTTGGCGTCCATTATCTCATGGGCGGTCGGGTCGGAGCAGATATGGAGCACGCGGCAGGGATTCGGAGCAAAGCGCCTAAGCTCCTCTATGAAGCCGTTGGCGGGGTTCACCTCGCCCGTGGCCTTTATCTCGGTTCTGCTTGTAAGAAAACAAATCATACATTGCCTCCCATAATAACAAATGCCGAATAGCTTTATAATAGATTCTGTTTATTGAGGTTGAATATCGAGCTGTTTTTGATATCGCCTTCGAAGGACAGCTTCCCCGTCCTCTGAAACAAATACTTTATCAATAAGGACAAACCCGTTCTTTTCCATCACCCTTGCTGAGGCAAGATTATCGTCGTTGCAGGTTATCTGCACCGTGGGAATGCCCAGCTCCTCTGCCTTTTTTAAGGCAAGCGCAAGCATCACCGTGCCGTAACCGTGGTTCCATTCCGAATAGCGAATGCCGTATCCGATATGGCCTCCGCTTTGCATCAAGGCGTCGTTCAGCGCATGGCGAATCGTTACCTCGCCGATGAAATGCTCCTTTTCATCATCAACAAGCCAATAGTAATCCGCGCCTACCCTACCCGGTTTCAGATTTCGCTCATTCCTGTAATCATCGAACTTTGCGAAGATATCGCAGGATGACGCATCGGTAAAGGAATAAGTCGAAACATGGTTATGCGCGTATTCGTCATACGCATCCATGTACGAGCTCAAATACTCTTCGCACGGTACGATAAGCTTTATCATTTTTACCCTCCCTGCAGAGATTTTTTCTGAATTATACACGAAAAGTCCGCGCCTTTCAAGCCCTCGCCGCAAGGGCGAAGCCTGCCTTAAATCATGCACGGGTAATCGTTTTCAGCTCGCAGGGGAATCGGCTTTGAAAGCACTGCCTCAAGCCCCAAAACGGCGGATCGGCACCCCCGCCTTTGCGAAAAATGCCGATCTATCGTCCGTGAAAATTCCATTTTGTTCAAAGCCTTACTTGGAGCCGTTCAGCTTCTTTTTCAGCCGCTCGATCTTGCGAACCACGGCATCGCGCGTTTCGCCGCTCGTTACACCGTAATCCTCCCTGAGCAACTCAAGCTCGCTTTCGTGCGCGGCTATCGCGCCCTCGATATCGCCGTTCAGCTCGCAGAATTGCGCAAGGAGCATGTAGGGATCGCTGAAGCGCGGGCGCTTTTCATCGTTAGCCTGAGCGACTATGGCCTTTTTGATATAGTCGATGGCTCTTGAGTAATCGCCGTCCATCGCGGCATATTCGGCTATGCTCATAAGCGCCATCCAGTCGTTCGGGAAATCGCGCTCGAGCTCGCTGATCGTTTCGCGAGCGGCGGCTCTATCGCCCTTGTACCAAAGATAATTCGCCCGATAGAGCGGGGGGCGGAAGGTATTATCATCCGCCTTTTCAAGCCCCCTGAGCGCATCCTCGGCTTCCTTAAGGCGGTAGTCGTCCAGCAGGTTGTCAAGAAGCCATATCCAGCCGCGACGATCCTCGGGATGCTTCTCGGTGAAGTCCTTGAGATACTCTATCAGCATATAGTGGTTTCGCATGCACCAATCGGGAACGCGCCCCGCCATGCCTTCGTTAAGCTCGTTGAGCGCGTCGCATGTGAAGTCATCTTCAAGCGCCATCTTTGCGCTCTCCGCCGCCCTTTCGTGATACCTGTTTGCAAGGGCGTTGTACATATTCGCTCTGAGATCGTGGCAATCCGCAACTCGATAGGATGAGGCGATTTTCGCATCGAGCCATTTCTCGGCGCGCTCGATATCCTGCTCGGTGAGATCGCGCTTTTCCCAGATCATGTTTTGGATGCGCTCAAACTCCTTATCGTCGCTTATCGAGAAAAGCTCGTCGATGGTGACGCCGAAATAGACCGCAAGCTCGGGAAGCAGGCTTATGTCGGGAAGCGCCGCGCCGGTTTCCCATTTGCTGACCGCCTGCGCGGAAACGCCCATCGCCTCCGCGAGCTTCTCCTGCTTGATGCCCCTTTGGGTACGAAGCTGCTTTATCTTGTTTGAAAGTTCCATAATCTTTCTCCGTTTTCAGTATTGTTTTCGGTACCGATGAACCTATCTTAAACCATTTTCGCGCGAAAGTACAGCGCTTTGTTTTCGATTCTCAATCAACCGCCGGTTGTTTGGCTCGGGATCTTTGAAAGCCCCGATCTCGACCGATACTTTCCCCGCTTTCTTGTATTCGCTCTTTTCCTTTGAGCCAAAACGCGGTATAATTGGAAAAACGGTCAATAATTGAAAGGAATGCGCATAGCGCGGAATTCCCCAAGGGAACTGCGGCGGTGTTCACTCTTCATCCATTATTCGCCGATCCCAAGATGGAGGGCTTTTATTTTGAGGATGATCTCCGACCTTCACACCCATACCTATTACAGCCACGGCAAGAGCAGCCCGCGCGAAAACGTGCTTCGCGCCATCGAGCTTGGTCTCTCCGAGGTCGCGATAAGCGAGCACGCAAGCAGCAATATCTATTTCGGCGTGCGCGGAAAAAAGCTTGAAGCGCTCAAGGCGGAGCTTCGCGCGCTCAAAAAGGAGTTTGCGGGAAAGATCGCGGTCAAAACGGGGCTTGAGTGCAATATGACGGGCTTTGGAAAGAGCGATATCCCGAAGGACAGAAGCGAATACGACGTGATAATCCTCGGCTACCACAAGGGCATTTTCCCTTTAAACCGCTTCGGCCGGCATATCCTTTTCGAGAGCTTCGGCGGCAAGAGCACCCCGAGGCGCAATGCAGAATCCATCATGGCGGCGGCGGAGAAGGGCAAGGCCGATATCATCTCGCACCCGAACCTCTACCTCGCGGTGGATATCCCGTACATGGCCGAATGCGCGCGCCAGCTCGGGATACTGCTTGAGGTGAATTCCTCACGCGTAACGCTCTCGAAGGAGCAGCTGCAAACGATTTCCAACGCCGGCGCGGGGCTGATAATCGGAAGCGACGCGCATATCGCTTCACGCGTCGGCGATTTCGAGCTCGCGCTCAATGCCTGCCGTGAAGCGGAAGTGCTCGATAGGGTTGTAAATATCGAGTTGTAAAACGTAATATTAAACCGTTTTTATCAAAAAACCGCCTTGCATTTTCGCAAAGCAATTTTCATATTTTTGCGTTTTTCAATCGGCTATCCGATAGCCCTGCATTCCCTCGAACTCAAGCTCCATCTCGCGAAGGCTCTCCCAGCCGTAGAAGGCGTCCGAGGGGTCGAAGCCGAGGTAGTAGCCGAGCTGCCAATTCTCCATGCTTGCGGAGGAATAGTCGGCGGTTATCGTGCCGTCCGCCTTTTGAATGACGTTCCCATAGCTCACGGCCTGATAAAACTCCCGTTCCTCGCCGTTTGGAAAGCGCACGGTGGTTTTATAGGTGTCGAAAAGCAGGTTTTCATGGCGTGCGCTGCCGTCCGAAACGAGCAGATAGAGCTTATGCTTCTCGGCATTCCATTCGACCGGCACGTTTCCTTTGCTCACGCCCTGCCACGCCTTTTCAAGCTGAATGCCCGACGCTTCATAGAACGGCGCAAAGGCCTCGTCGTTCAATCCCTTTAGCGAAGCAAGCGCCTCGGAAAGGCCCGAAACGGTGTAGCTTTTTTTGCTCTGCGTCCAATGATAGCCGCCAAGCCTTTCGGCGGTCACAAAAACGCTGTCGCCGTTTGAAAGCCCGCGCTGTTTATCGAGCGAAAAGCGGATGTTTTGGAGCTCGCCCTCGTTACCGTTCACGATGCGCGCCGTGCCGCTGCCGCTGCTGCCGGAGAATTCCACTCTCACTTTCTCAAACGGGTCGGCGGTGACTTGGTTCGCTCTTCTGATGCCGATAGCCGCGAGTATCACAAGGAGAATTGCGCCGATCGCAGCAAGCATGTTAACCGCCGAGCGCCGCTTCTTCGTTTTCCGAGGCGCGGAGCTTTGTTGAACGTATTGCACCTGAGGCTTCTGCTCCTCGCTGACTATGACCGCCTTGCCGCAGTACGGGCAAACGGCCTTTTTATCGCCCTGTTCATACTGCATCGTGCCGCCGCACGAGGGGCATTCAAGAGAGATGAGTTCTATCCTTGACAAAGTTTACTCCTCCAAACAGCGCCGAACGGAGCCGCTCGGCGCTTTAATGAATCGGTTATTTCTTTATTTCCGCGGCCTATCAGCCGTTGTTCGAGCTCGACGAGAACGCGGAGGAGGAGGCCTTCTGCCTGTCCTTCATCATGTGCTGAAGCGCAACGAGTATCGCAACGACGTACGGCTCGCACTCGGGGCGATAGATATCGATGCAGTACTTATCATGGAGTGAAAACAGCTTCTGCCCGATGACCGCGATCACGGAACCGTCGTTATCGTAGATCTCGAAATTCAGCCCGATGATATTGCCGCGCATCTGCCAATCGAGGCCCTCGATATTGGTGATATCCTTGACAATATGCCAAATCTCGTTGGAAAGCTGGAACTGTATGCCGTCCGCCATCGTAACAAAATGGCGCTCGTGCAGCGTGAAAAGCTTCCTTGAGATATGGGCAACGTGGTTGCCCTGCGCGTCGGTTATATCGGTCTTATCGTGCAGGGACGGGAACTTGGTCTGCGCCGTGTAAACGGGAACCTCGTTCTCGTCGGTGATGGTTATGCGATGATGCAGGGTGAAAACCTTTGTTGAAGTGAAGAGTGACCGCGCCGGTTCGCCGAAACGGCTGACGTTGTTTACGTTTGCACTTTCGCCGGCTTCGCGGTACCTGTGATATTTTGAAAAAACTCCCATGTTGACCTCCTTGTTATCGTGCGGCTTTTCAGCCGTCCTGTCTTCTGATGCTCGGATCCAGCGTCCACCAAATATGATCTTCGGAACTGGTAAGACCGAATTTTGCCTGCATCTCAAGCGATGCGGCGTTGCTGACATAGACCTGCCCGTAGGGTATCCAGCCCCTGTCGATATGCATATTGTGCATATAGCTTTCAAGCTCGGTGCCACGCCCCCTGCGGCGGTATTCGGGGAAAACCTCCATCATGCCCACGCTTCCCTCGGAATGCATTCCTATGAAGCCGGCGAGCCTGCCGTCGATCTCAATGCCGAACATATTGCCGCTTTTTATCGCCTGCTCGTTATGCTCGGGGCCGCCGAGCGCATAGCGCGCATTGACCTCGTCAAGATCGCCCATATCGAGCGGGCGTATAACGCCGATATTCTTCATCGGCAGTTTTTCCTTTGAAAACCTGCAAAACTGAATGCACGCTTCGCCGATATCAAAGCCGAGTTTATCCCTTGCCGCTTCCGCCGCCGCTTCGCCGTGAGTCACAAGCAGCCTCACGGGGGAGTTCAGCCTGCAAAGCGCATCAAGAGCGGCTTCGCCCGAAGCCTTGTTTGCGCACCAGAGCATGGGTATCGAGCAGTTGTGATAAAGCAGCACCGCGTTTTCATCTGCAAACACCGTTTCCGCCTGAGCGCGCCTTATGGCCTCCTGCATATCGATGGTCAAAGCGCCGAGGGGCGTGAGCACTTCAAGCGCGCGCTGTTCCGCTTCCGTAAAAGCTTTTTTAATATTTCTTTCTTCCATTTACATAACTCCTTTGGACTTCAACTCCATTTTAGCATAAAAAGGGAAACAAGCAAGGGAAAAATTAAGACCAAACTGTGGCAGAAAAAGCAGTTTGGTCTTGGGTGTATTCTGTTTTGCGATCACTTGCCCTTTACGATCTCCTCGCAGAGCGCGGCAAGTCCGTCATCGATCGAAGCAGGCGCATAGGTTTTTCCGTCGCCGCCCGCGAGCGCATTCACCGAAAGCTTGATGGTTTTGCCGGAATCATACTTGAATTCAAACGAGGCGTTTGATCCGGGCGCCGGGGTATCGGTCTGAGTGTAGCTTCGGGCTTTGAAAAGCTCAACTATCTTTTTTATCATTTCGGCATCTTCGGTGTTTGCGGAGCCGACGGAAGGATCGTCGCTGTAAGCGGTGATCGAGATCGGCATCTCGTTCGGAAGCTCGACTATATCGCCGATGCGTTTTGTTTTTTCGCCGGAGCAGCCGGAAAAAAGCATTAGGGCGAGTATTATTGAGGCGAGTCTTTTCATCGGTTGTCCTCTCAAGATTTGTAATATCCTTATAAACCAAAGCAGATAACGAAGAGTTTTTCATGCACAGCTTTTCCAAGCACGGCTTCAAGCTCATCCGTACTGTACTCAAGCGGAATGCTCTGCACCGCTTTTATCTCTTTGGCAAGTTCATGTGCGGCATTTTTCAGTGCGGTATCTTGAAGCAGACATATTATCTCCTCAGTTTCAAGCGAACTCGGGTTATTTTTTCTCGAAATGATCGCATTCAAAAGCTCCTCAGCCGACTCCGGCGGTATAAGCGTTACGCCGCAGTGGTCGATGCCTCGAAGCGGCATCGCGAGTGAGCAGGCAAATGTTTTTATAGTAGCGGTTTCGGGAAAGAATCTGTATAGAAATTCATCCGGCACTTCTACGCATGAAAAATCCGAATTAGAATCGCTCCACAGCTCAGATGCTCCGAACAGAATAGAATAATTCTTGTGCAAATCAAGTTTTTTGATTAGTCTGAATGAAATGTTTTCAGCCACGCAGAATACCCAGCTCACTTTCCAAAAGAAAGAATTTTAAAAGTCCCGTCCGCCAGAATCGCATACTCCTTGGTTATTTTATTTTTGTATTTTTTTGCCACTGTAGCGCCAAAGCTTATGACTATTGTATCCTCCAATTAATCATTCTCAATAGGTTTAATTGTATCATAAATGCTAATGGACATCAATTATTGCAGTAAATATATTGAATATCAAGCATAAACCCCGTTCTATTTCTTGAAAAATACTTTACAACCGCGCTTTGATATGCTAAAATAAATCGTTGTATTATGCGGATAATATTATCGGCAGATACTTCCGCCGCCCGTCGGCGCTCCGATCCCTTCGTTTTGCGAGAACTCCGGCGCTTACGCAGAGATCCGGGAATTTAAATTAAGGAGGTTCTTTTATCATGGAAAAAGAATTCAAGAATGAAATCATCGAAAAGTACGCTCTCCACGAGGGCGACACCGGTTCCCCCGAGGTTCAGATCGCGCTGCTCAGCGCACGCATCGCTCACCTCACCGAGCACCTCAAGACCCATCAGAAGGACAATCACTCCCGTCGCGGTCTGCTGAAGATGGTCGGTAAACGCCGTGGTCTTCTCAACTACCTCAAGGAAGTTGACATCGAGCGCTACAGGGCTATCATCGCGTCCCTCGGCATCAGAAAGTAATTTTACCCAAAATCGAAAGGCGGGATTGGAGTGCCCGCCTTTCTTTTCAAAGGTAAATTGCAGTTTTCTCCCCCCCCCTTGCAGGGAATGGATTTCCCCGTTCACTTGAGCCGAAGTTTTTCGGCAGAACGGCTGAATCTGCTCCCTGCGTTGGGGAAACAAACAACACTTCATTAATTTGGTAGTAATCGAAAGGATAAAAATATAATGCAAAAGACTTTCTCATTTGAGCTTGCAGGGCGCACCATCACCGTTGAAACGGGCAAGTACGCCGAGCAGGCAGGCGGTTCGATACTGATCCGCTGCGGCTACACGGCGCTTCTTGTTTGCGCCACCGTTGCAAAGCAGGCTCGCGACGGCGCGGACTTCCTCCCCCTCAGCTGTGACTACGAAGAAAAGATGTACGCGGCGGGCAAGATCCCCGGCGGCTTCATCAAGCGCGAAGGCCGTCCCTCCGAAAAGGCGATCCTCACCAGCCGCCTTATCGACCGCCCCATCCGTCCCCTCTTCCCCAAGGGCTTCTATAACGACGTTCAGGTCGTTGCCACCGCTATGAGCGTTGAAAACGACGTTCAGCCCGATATCCTCGCTATGAACGGCGCATCCATCGCGCTCTCCATCAGCGAAGCGCCCTTCGCGGGCCCCATCGGCGCGGTATCCGTCGGCATGGTGGACGGCGAGTACGTCATCAACCCCAACGCCGAACAGCGCGCCAAGAGCCGCCTGCACCTCACCGTTGCCGGCACTGCGGACGCGGTCATGATGGTCGAAGCGGGCGCCGAAGAGGTCACCGAAAAGGAGATGCTCGACGCGATCCTGCTCGGTCATGAATACATCAAGAAGATAGTTGCGTGGATAAGCGATATCCGGGCCGAGGTCGGCAAGGAGAAGCTCGTTCCCGAGATACACACCCCCGACGAGGAGCTCAAGGAAAAGGTCATCGCCTTCGCCCGTGAAAAGGTGGAATGGCAGCTCGACACCTTCGACCGCCACGAGCGCGAGGAGCGCACAGCGCAGGTCAAGGCCGAGACCATCGAGCATTTTGCCGAGGAATACCCCGATTCTGCCGCGGATATCGACGGCATCCTCTACAACCTGATGAAGGAAATCCTCCGCGATAAGATAATCAATCGCGGCATCCGTCCGGACGGACGCAAGCATACCGACATTCGCCATATCTGGAGCGAGGTCGGCATCCTGCCCCGCACCCACGGCTCCGCCGTCTTCACCCGCGGTCAGACCCAGGTCATGACCATCGCGGCGCTCGGCACCCTTGGCGACGGCCAGACCATCGACGGCATCGGCGACGAGGTATTCAAGCGCTATATCCACCACTACAATATGCCGCCGTACTCCACCGGCGAAGTCAAGCGCCTCGGCAGCCCCGGCAGGCGCGAGATAGGCCACGGCGCACTCGCAGAGCGCGCGCTTCTGCCCGTTATCCCCGATGAAAACGAGTTCCCGTACGCGATCCGCCTCGTTTCCGAGGTCGTTTCCAGTAACGGCTCCACCTCCCAGGCCTCCATCTGCGGCAGTACCCTCGCCCTTATGGACGCGGGCGTTCCGATCAAGGCGCCTGTAGCCGGCTGCGCGATGGGTCTTATCAAGGACGAAGCGAACGGCAATATCGCGATCCTTACCGATATCCAGGGTCTTGAGGACTTCATGGGCGATATGGATTTCAAGGTCGCCGGCACCACCGACGGCATCACCGCCATCCAGATGGATATCAAGATAAAGGGTATCGACGAGCAGATCCTCACCCGCGCCCTCGAGCAGGCGCGCCAGGGCAGGCTCTACATCCTCGACAAGATGATGGAGACCATCAGCGAGCCCCGCGAGGAGCTTTCGCCCTTCGCGCCGCGCATCATGCAGTTCAGCATCCATCCCGATAAGATCCGCGAGGTCATCGGCAGCGGCGGCAAGACCATCAACGGCATCATCGCCGAGACCGGCGTTAAGATCGATATCGAGGACGATGGCCGCGTATTCATCGCCAGCACCGACGCCGCGGCGGCGGAGCGCGCAAAGCAGATCATCGACAATATCGTTCGCGATATCGAGGTCGGCGACGTGCTTCTCGGCAAGGTCGTAAACATCCTCCCCATCGGCGCACAGGTCGAGCTCAAGCCCGGCAAGAAGGGCCTTGTGCATATCAGTAAGCTCGCCAACAGGCGCGTTGAGAAGGTGGAGGACGTTGTTTCCATCGGCGACGAGATACTCGTTCGCGTTATCGACATCAAGCCCGACGGCAAGATCGACCTCACCCGCAAGGGCCTGATCCCCGACGAGAACTGAACTAAAAGCGTTTAAAACAGCATAGTATGCAATAAAGCCTTCCACGCGCGGGGAAGGCTTTACTCATGCATTATTTATCAAAATCCTAAGAAATTCCGCAGGAAGTTCAACCACAACTATTCATTAACTATCCATAATATCATCTGTTCACTATTGGAGCATTCCTTGAATGTGGGCGATGCAAATAAGAAGATGGGAAGCGGCATATAGTTCACCGCCTTTGAGGGCTACTGAAGATAATTATTCTTTTTATGGACATCAATAAGTCCATGTTTAACCATCATTCCTTTTGTATTCGATCAATCATGTAGACATCATATCATGTAAAAATGCAATTCTCGTTTTTTGGGTGAGAATTGCATTTTCGACAAATTTCACCTTTGATATATTGCAGATTTGCAAAGTCTGTGCTATACTAACAGCATAGGAACGGATGTGGTCAAACGGCAAATTTGATGGGTTCTATTGTTTCCTTATCTGCTATTGCGCCTTGCAAAACAGAGAAAGCCGCAAAGGATGTGAAAAAGATGCAAAGATTTGCGAAATTAATGAGAGCTTTGGCTAAATTAATTTGTATTCTTCTTGTTGATTATATCACTCTGCAAACAATTGTGGAGCGTTATGAAATGAAAGTATCCGTTAGAATTTGTTGTTCTATAATAATATTTTTTCTTTTATTGCTTGCGACTATGTGGCTTGATAAGGAAAAGAATGAAGCTGAAATGGTAACCAAAACTGCTTGGAGTGTTTTTTTGGCTCAATGTCAATAGTTGGGGTTGAGCATGTAGAAAGAGTTTTCGTAACCTGTGCCCCGCGGGG
>JAFZJT010000210.1 GCA_017553815.1 Clostridia bacterium | reverse complement strand
TGGAGCATCTTTGAGAATGTGCGCCAAGGCAGTATTTTGAGCGGTAAGCTCACGGGTACAACCTTTATCCTTAAAGCACTCGCAAAAATGCAGCCGGTCGATTCTGTCGCGTGATTTCTCCCGGAAGATATTGACACGATCTTGCGCCAATTCCCTATTGACATTACTTCCCTAATCTGCTATACTTTCCGTAGCCTAAATACTAAAGAAAGCGAGGTAAACTACAATGAACATTCAAATGAACTACAGGGCAGCTGAATATCGTATGTTGACCTCGGTTTGTGTATTCTGATTCCTTCGGAAAGCTTTGTTTATCGAACCGTGGCATCCGTCACGGTTTTATTTTACACTTTTTCGGGCCGAGGTCTCCATACGGTAACGCACAAAATACCGATGGAGATACTTAAATGGAAAATCAATTTGAACTCGGCAGAATTTGCGAGATCAGAAAAAACAGCTTTATAATCAGCTTTGAAGGCGGCGAGGTGTTCGCCAAGCTCAAGGGCAGCTTCGGCTATGCTTCGCCGAAGGAGCTTCCGATCGTCGGGGATCACGTTTCGTTCATTCATAATCCCAGCGGCGACTCGGTTATTCAGCGCGTCCTCGAGAGGAAAACCCTGCTTTCGCGCCCCGATGCATTCACCCGCGGCGGCGTGCAGTACATGGCCGCGAACGTGGACTACTGCTTCATCGTCACCTCGCTGAACGAGGATTACAGCGCAAGCCGCATCGCCAGATACACGAGCATCGCGCTTGCGGGCGGCTGTGTTCCCGTTGCGATTTTGACGAAAAGCGATATTTGCGCGGACGTGGAGAAATACGTTCGCGAGGCCGCCGCGGTGTCGGATAAGATTCGCGTGTACGCCGTTTCCGCGCTGACGGGGGAAGGGATGGATGCGCTCGAGGAATACTTCATTCCAAATAGCACCATCTGCCTGATGGGTTCCTCCGGCGCGGGCAAATCCACTCTCATAAACACGCTTGCTGGCGATCGGATAATGAAAACCGCGGGCATAAGGGAGCGCGACGACAAGGGCAGGCACACCACCACGCACCGACAGCTTATCAAGCTCGATAGCGGCGTGTTCATCATCGATACGCCGGGTATGCGCGAGATAGGCGTTGCCTGCGCGGAGGACGGGGTGGACGACGCCTTTTCCGACATAGTCGAACTTGAAAAGCAGTGCAGATTCGCAAACTGCAGGCACGAAAGCGAACCGGGCTGTGCCGTTAAGGCGGCTATCGCAAGCGGCGAGCTGAGCGAAGGAAGGCTCAAACTCTACCGCCAGCTCGGCGCGGAAAGGCCGAACAACTATGCCAAGATGAAGGAGATTTCCAAGCGTCAAAAGGCGTATAAGAAACAGAAAAACTCCGAGTTTTCTGATGATTGAGCGATACAAAAACAAACCAAAAACAGCACTACCGGGAGGCAGTATTATGGAAACTAAAGAAACATATAAAGGAGAAACCAAAATGGAAAACGGAAAGATAACCCTTAGGGAAATTGGCACCAAAAACCTCGAGGCCGTCCTCGATCTCAAGCCCACAGAGGAGCAGAAGAACTTTGTGGCGTCCAACGTGTTCAGCCTTGCCGAGGCCTACGCGGTCAACGCATCGGGCAGGTACGCCAAGCCCCTCGCCATCTATGCGGATGATGAGCCCGTCGGCTTTATGATGATCGGCTACGATTTCAAGAACGATTATGATGAGGAAGAGGACGATGAGGAGCTGCCGTATTACGTTGAAAAAAGCTATCTCTTCTGGCGCTTTATGATAGATAAGGCGCATCAGGGCAAGGGTTATGGCAGAACCGCGCTCGCGCTCGCTCTGGACTTCATCCGCAGCTTCCCCGCGGGCGAGGCCGAGTATTGCTGGCTCTCATACGAGCCGGAGAACGAGATCGCGCGAAAGCTCTATGCCTCGTTCGGCTTCGAGGAGAAGGAGCTGCCCGAGGGTTGGGACGAGATACCCGCGCTTTTGAAGCTGTAAGGACGGCGAGCTCTGCGGCAAGGTGGCTCGGGATGAGGACGATATCGAAACCTGCCGCCTCTACCCGATGGGCGAAAACACCTTCGGCCGCAAGGGCGGTCTTGTTAAGCCCGTTTTCGGCGAAAACCGCTGTACCGTTGACGGTACAGTCTGCAAAAAGGTATAATAAAATACAAGTAAATTACAAAGGAGAGTAGGAAAATGAATATCAAATTCAATAATATAGACAGCGTCCTTAGGATCAGCAAAACCGGTCCCTACGGCGTGAGCATCGCCGCCATGAAGGGCGACGAGATAGTGACCTATTGCTCGGGCAGCGGCCGCAGGGACGGCGCGCTTCCCGTAAACCCCGATATGCTCTTTCAGGCGGGCTCGGTTAGTAAGCCCGCGTTCGCGGCAACTTTGCTCCGCTTCGTGGATAAGGGCAAGATAGACCTCGACGCGGATATTTCGGGCGTTATCCCCGAATTCGCCAAGGCGCCGATGAGCTTCCTCGCGCTGCTTTCGCATACGGCGGGCTTCAACGTTCACGGCTTTGAGGGCTATCATGCAAAGCATAAGCTCCTTTCGCTTGAGGACGTGCTCATGGGGCGCGGCAACTCGCCCGCCGTGCGGCAGACCATGCCCTACGGTGAGCAGTCGGTCTATTCGGGCGGCGGCATAACCCTTGCCGAGCTCGCCTTCACGCGCATTCTTGGCATGACGCTTCGCGAAGCCTTTGAAAAGGAGGTCGCGCAGCCTCTCGGGCTGACTCGCTCGGGCTATTTCCAACCGCTCGATGAAGATCTCACTAAAAACGCGGCGTTCGGCGGCAACCTCAAGAAGAACGACAACTACCACTACTATCCCGAGCACGCGGCGGCGGGGCTTTGGACGACCCCGACCGATCTTGTTAAGCTCGGCGTGGCTCTTTCAAGAAGCATCCGCGAGGGCGGCTTCCTCTCCAAGGAGTCGGCGCAGCGCATGGCAGCGCCCGTTATGAACGGCTACGGCCTCTGCCTCAATCGCTGGGTATCGCCGGTTCGCGGCGACGAGGTCGCGGGGCACGGCGGCTGGAACGAGGGATTTTTGACGAGCTGGACCTTCTCGGTGAACGAGGATATCTGCACCGCCGCAATGATAAACCGCTCGACCGTTTGGATAGACAATAAGCTTACGCTGATCGAAGCCAAGGTCTATAAACAGGCGAAGAGCGAAGCGAAGTAACGGCTTTTACCAGAATAAACTAAGAATAATAAGGAGAAATCAACATGAAATTTTCGGAAATGCCCTACGCCCGCCCCGACGGCGAGCAGATAAAGAATAACACCAAAGCGCTGACCGAAAGGCTTAAAAGCGCCAAGAGCTATGAGGAAGCGCGCGCGGTTTTCCTTGAGTACGACGGCGAGTACAGGCGCGTCGATACGCTTTACAGCCTTGCTTTCATCCGCCATTCGATCGACACGCGCGATGAGTTTTACAGCGCGGAAAACGATTTTTGGGACGGCTTTCTCCCCGAGCTCGAGGAGTTCGAGCAGGAATGGAACGAGGCGCTGATCGCTTCGCCATTCCGCAAGGATTTTGAAAAGGAATTCGGCGAACTTCTGTTTATCAAAACCGAGATGGCGAAAAAGACCTTCTCGCCGGAGCTTATCGATGACCTTCAGCGGGAGAACGCGCTCACAAGCGAATACAGCGAGATGCTCGCTTCGGCAAGGATACCGTTTGAGGGCGGCGAGTACACGCTTTCGCAGATGACGCCGCTCAAGGAGGCGCTTGACGATGATCGCCGTTTGGCCGCTTGGAAGGCGCAGGGGCAGTGGTATAAGGATAATCAGCCCCGCTTTGACAGCATCTACGACGAGCTGACGAAGCTGCGCGACGGCATGGGCAAAAAGCTCGGCTACGGCGGCTACACCCGCCTTGGGTACTACTGCATGAAGCGCGATTGCTACACCGAAAAGGACGTGGCAGCCTTCCGCGCCGCGGTGGTGAAATACGTGGTTCCGATAGCGGAGCTCATAAAGCGCGAGCAGGCAAAGCGCATCGGAAAATCCTATCCGCTATCGTTTTCGGACGACGCGTTGTTTTACAGAAGCGGCAATCCGTGCCCCGCAGGAACTGCGGACGATATTCTCGTCGAAGCTAAAAAGTTCTATGATGAACTCTCGCCCGAAACGAGCGAATTCTTCCGCACTATGCTCGGCGAGGAGCTTATGGACGTGCTTTCGACCGAGGGCAAGGAGGGCGGCGGCTATCAGTGCGTCCTGCCCACGTACGAGCGCCCGTTCATCTTTGCGAATTTCAACGGCACGCAGGGCGATATAGAGGTAGTCACCCACGAGGCGGGGCACGCCTTCGCCTATTGGATGAACCGCAGGCGCGTTCCCTATAGCTATACGGAGCCTTCGAGCGAGGGCTGTGAGGTGCATTCGATGAGCATGGAGTTCTTCGGCTGGAGGAATGCCGAGGGCTTCTTCGGCGCGGATGCGAAAAAGTTTAAGTACAGCCACCTTGCCTCCGCGCTGACCTTCATTCCGTACGGCACGATGGTGGACCATTTTCAGCATATCGTCTATGAAAAACCCGATATGACGCCCGAAGAGCGCCACGATGAATGGAAACGGCTTTGCGGCATCTATACGCCTTGGCTGAAGCTCGACGGCGAGATACCGTTCTTTTCGGAGGGCGAAGCGTGGCAGCGCCAAAGCCATATCTACGAGGATCCGTTCTACTATATCGACTACTGCCTTGCGCAGACCGTTTCTCTGCAGTTCTGGGCGATGATACAGAAGGACGAAATGGACGCATGGAAGCATTATATGGCGTACACCGAGCAGGGCGGCAGCCGCACCTTCATCGAGCTTCTCAAGCACGCGGGGCTGAAAACGCCGTTTGACGAAGCCTGTCTTAAAACGGTCTGCGAAGCGGCGAAGCAATGGCTCGATGAGTTTGATATGACGGGGATGGAGCGAGGGAAAGTAATGATGCCGCCTTCGGCTAATGAGAAAAACAATATGATTCATCTGGAAAAGATCGATTCCGCGAATATCTGGCAGATCGTTGATCTGAAGGTATTCCGGCACCAGAAGAGCTTCGTTGCGGAAAACTGGGTGAGCATCGTTCAGGCATACGGCGTTCGGGATTCGGCCACGGCCGCGTTTCCGTTTGCCATCTATAACGATAAAAGGCCGGTCGGATTTCTGATGATCGGCTTCAATGAGGCCGCGCTGTATGATAATTGGGACGATGTTGAGGCTCCGAAGTCGCTTGTCAATAACTATTCCCTCTGGCGCTTGATGATCGATAAGCGCTATCAAAAGCGCGGCTACGGCAGGGAAGCGGTCAAGCTCGCCTTGGATTTTATCAGGACCTGGCCCTGCGGAAAGGCCGAGTACTGCTCCCTTTCATACGAGCCGGAGAACGAGGTCGCTAGGGAGTTTTACCGCTCGATGGGCTTTGTTGAAAACGGCGAGATGGACGGGGACGAGATCGTTGCCGTGCTGAAGCTGTGATCGCCGCGTGAAACTTTGTAAAGGAAAGGGCAGATAGAGGTAAAGTTATGAAAGATCAAACTATGGAGAATAAGATCGAGCTTCGCAAGGCGGAGAAGCCGTCGCAATATCTCTCGCGCATAACGCGGGTGGATACCGAGGCGGATTTCTACGTGGAGCTTGAGGAGGACAGCGAGGACGTATACGAGATAGTCGCGGGCGGCGAGGTCGTCGGCCTTGCG
>JAFZJT010000021.1 GCA_017553815.1 Clostridia bacterium | reverse complement strand
TGCTTCGCTCGGATCGGCGGGTGCTTCGCTCGGATCGGCGGGTGCTTCGCTCGGATCAGCGGGCACTTCGGTCGGATCGGCGGGCGCTTCGGTCGGATCGGCGGGCGCTTCGGTCGGATCGGCGGGCGCTTCGGTCTGTTCGGGCGCAGGCGTGGCTTCAGCCTTCGCTTCGGAGCTCGGCAGAACCGAGAAGGGAACGAGCACAAGCGCCATCATCAACGCGAGCGCAGCCGCAAATGCGGTTTTAAGCTGTTTTTTCATTGTGTTTTTCTCCTTATCTTTTAATAAAAGGCTCGGACAGTATACCCCATTCTCGGAATTTTGTCAATATCTCAAAGTATTTTAAGTTAAATATATTTTGGCTGCCCGCCCTTTCGCCGTTTTTAACAAATACAGACCGCCCCTTGTGCCGCAAGCCCGCAGGAACGACCGCCTCAACTATTCGCTGTTATTATTCATTATTTTCAAATACATTTCGCCCCCCGCGAACTGCGGGAGGCGAAATCCATAGTTTAAGCGTATATGTATTTGCTGTTCGATTAACGCTCGCGCTTCCTTCTTGCCACGGCAACGCCAATACCGCCGATTATCGCGGCGATGCCGACGCCTGCAAGCGCAACAGTGCCGGTGGCAGGCGGGTTCGGCGCGGCAGTGGGTGCGGGCGTTGGATCAGCGGGCGCATCGCTCGGATTGGCGGGCGCATCGGTGGGGTTCGCGGGCGCTTCGCTCGGATCGGCGGGCGCTTCGCTCGGATTCACGGGCGCTTCACTCGGATTCACGGGCGCTTCACTCGGATTCACGGGCGCATCGCTCGGATTCACGGGCGCTTCGCTCGGATCGGGCGTGGGCGCGGCGCCTTCGGAGAAGCGGACGATTACATTCCCTGTGCAGTCGGCATTAAACCCATAATAATATGTCCCCGAAACAGAGTCCAAGCTGCCCTCCGAGATAAGAACTCCGCTTTCATCATAGAAGCCATCAAAGCCTGCTCCGCTCATGGGATATGCCCTAATGTAGCCGGAATTTGAAAGAAAATCATACTCAAAATAACCATTGCCTTCAGCGCGGATATGGTCGTAAGGAAACTTTGGACTATTGCTGATGTCCAACTCGGTCAGGCGGTTGCCGCTGCACACTAGGCCACTAAGAGCGGGGCAGTCCGATAAATCCAGCTTGGTAAGGCTGTTTACTATGCAGTCAAGAAACTCAAGAGCGGTGCAGCCGGATACATTCAGTTCGGTAAGGCTGTTCCAACCGCAATCAAGATATTTAAGGGCGGGGCAGTCCGATAAATCCAGCTCGGTAAGGCTGTTCAAATTGCAGTCAAGCCACCTAAAAGCGGTGCAGCCCGATAAGTCCAAACTGCCGCAAAGACCTTTATTCGGCGAAATTATTCTCTCTATGCGCTGCTCGCTATCTTGGTCATCAGACCCGTAGTAGGTCATCCAATCAACATACTCACTTCCCCAAGTCGCGAGGTCATTCGGATCATAGGTTTCGCTGAGCTTTGTGCCGTTCTTAACGCCGTTTTCATCGGTCTGCTCAAGGAAAGCGACTATTTTATTATAGTCATGCTCATTGTAACCTTCCGGAACCGTCCATGTGGGCGCGGCTTCCGCCTTGGCTTCGGAGCTCGGCAGAGCCGAGAAGTGAACGAGCGCAAGCGCCATCATCAGCGCGAGCGCAGCCGCAAATGCGGTTTTAAGCTGTTTTTCCATTTGTTAGCCTCCTTGCTTTATATAAAGGTGCATATAGTATACCCCCCCCCGAATTTTGTCAATATTTCACAGCATTTTTTGCTAAATATATTTTGCTTTTCCCCGCCTTTTCCCCGCCTTTTCCCCGCCTTTTCCCCGCCTTTTCCCCGCCTTTTCCCCGCCTTTTCCCCGCCTTTGCAACCGGAAGGCAGCCCCGAAAGGCTGAACTCCGCATCGCCGACGCACGCCCGTAAAGAATAAAAAATGAAGATGCTCCGCAGGAATTTCCGCCGCGGCTATTCGCTGTTTATCATTCGCTCCATGCGCTTCTTTTCTTTTGCCCGCATTTTTGGTATAATACCGTCGAAAACGAAGGGTTTTCATATCAACCGTATATTTCAAGGAGGAAAAAGCATGAATAAAAATCTGCTTTATGATCTGCTCGATACCGTTTCCGTCAGTGGCTGCGAAGAAGCCAACCAGCGTATTGCGCTCGACTACGCCAAGGATTTTGCCGAAAAGCAGTTTACGGACGCCGTGGGCAACGCCGTTTCCGTCGTCAACCCCGATGCGACCTGCCGCGTGCTGCTCTGCGCGCATATGGACGAGATCGGTTTCCGCGTTACGCATATCACGGGCGACGGCATGATCCGCGTTCAGCGGGCGGGCGGCGTTAAATCGGGGCTGTACGTCGGTTCGCCGATGCAGATAATCCACGAGCGCACGGAGAACGGGCGCGTTATCCGCGAAAAGGTTGCCGGCGTTGGCATTATCACCGAGAGCCTTCTTAAAAAGGATAAGGTCGATGCTTCCGATCTGATGATAGACATAGGCGCAAACTCGCGCGAGGAGGCCGAAGCGGTGGTCGCGATCGGCGATCCCGTCTGCGCGGACTGCGGCAGGCGCGAACTTCTCAACGGCCGCATAAGCGCAAGGGCTTTGGACGATAAATCCGGCGCGTTCGTGATACTCGAAGCCGCTAAAAAAGCCGCCGAAAGCGGCGTCCAATGCGGAATTTACGCCAACACGAGCGTTGGCGAGGAAACCTCCGGCCGCGGCGCGTATTTTGCGGGAAGCAATGTTGAGCCGACCTGCGCGATAGTTGTGGACGTTACATGGGCGAGCGACAGTCCCGAAAGGGACGCCGATGAGTCCGGCGACATCAGGCTCGGCGGCGGCCCCGTGCTCTGCCTCAGCGGAATGGTCAACAAAAGGATGAACGCGCTGCTCGAGCAGATCGCAAAGGAAAATGGCATCGGCATCCAGTACGAGGTCGCGGGCGGGCGCACCTATACCGACGGCGACACCCTGCTTGAAACGGGCAGGGGCGTTCCGATGGCGCTCGTCAGCATCCCGCTTCGCTATATGCACTCCTCCGTCGAAGTCGCCGATTGGAATGACATCAAGGGCTGTATAGACCTTATCGCGGAATTCCTTATGAGAGTTGACGAGGGCTTCGATTTCAGGCCGATAGCGCCGTGATCGGTCGTGCGAATGAAAACACCTGCATAAACAGAGTTGCAAAAAGCTCAAGAGCCTCCCGCTTCGTGCGCAGAGGCTCTTTCATTACAACTATTCGATTCGGCGAATAGGGCTTCACGCTTCCTCTTCGTCCTTATCCTTGCCTTCCCAGTCTATCTCGTCATCATCCTCAGGTTCGGGCTTCGGATTTACCTTTACCAATACCCTTGTAACGCGCAGATTCTGAAGCTGTTTGACCGTGATAGTAAGATGCTCGAAATCGAAGCTTTCACCCCTTGCGGGATAACCGCCGAGCTGTTCTATCGCGAAGCCGCCGACGGTGGCGTTGTCGTCGTCAAAATCCTTATCATCTATCTCGAATTCCTCAAGGAAATCGTAGATGCGCATATTGCCGTCAACCTCGAAAAGATCGGGCGCAAGCTCGACTATCTCGTCCTCGATCTCGTCGGTCTCATCCCAGATATCGCCGACGAGCTGCTCGAGGATATCCTCCATCGTGATAAGACCCATCGTTCCGCCGTATTCGTCGGTAACTATCGCAAGATGGAGCTTCTTTTCGCGAAGCTCGCGCAGCGCCTGCGGCAGTATCGTGGTTTTATGAAGGAAAACGACCGGCAGAAGCAGGCTTCTGATATCGAACTCCTCCCCCGCAGCCATCGCTTTGAGGAACTGATTGAGGTGCAGAACGCCGATGATATTGTCGATGCTGTCCTCATAAACGGGAAGCCTTGAATAAACGGAGCTTTCGATGACCTCCATTATCTCCTCGCGGCTGTCCTCGATATCTATCGCGACCATATCAACGCGCGGCGTGATTATCTCGTAGGCGCAGATATCGGGGAAATCGAGCGCGGATTGCAGAAGCTCGCTCGTGTCCTCGTCGATAACGCCCTCGTCCTCGACCGTGTCGATCATCTCGGAAAGGTCATCCTCGGTCACGGTATCGTCGTCCTCCTCGGTCTTCCAGCGCTTGCTGATGCTTCCGATTATCTTCATAACGAGCCATACGACGGGCGAAAAGATGACCATGAAGCCGCGAAGCGGGCGCGAAACGTTCATCGAGAAGCGCTCGGGGTCGCTCTTTGCGGAGAGCTTGGGCACGGTCTCGCCGAAGATGAGAACGAAAACCGTTATCGCCGCCGTCGAAATAACCGCGGCGGTGTTTTCGCCCACTATCCCGCGCTCGGCAAGAAGAGTTATGAACAGCTGCGTCGAGAGCGTGGATGAAGCGAGGTTCACAAGGTTGTTTCCGATAAGGATGCTCGAAAGCGCCCTGTCGTAATTGTCGGTTATATAGAGGGCGCGGCGCGCCTTCTGACTCTTCGTGTCGTTAAAAATTCGCTTTAGCCTGAGCGGATTTACCGAGGAATACGCTATCTCGCTGCCCGAAAAGAACGCCGAGAAGCAAACGAGCGCAACGAGCGCTATAACGTAGATAGACCATGTCATAGCGCGACACCCCCTGTTTTGAGGATCTCCATTTTAAGCGATTCCGCCGCAGCTTCCTCTGGAAGCTCGGTATCCTCCTCGTCGAAGATCTCGCCGACGAGCTCCTCGAGGATATCCTCTATGGTTATTATGCCCTCCACTCTGCCCTGCTCGGAAACGAAGGCAAGATGGATCTTGCTGTGGCTCATCTCCGAAAGAAGCTCGTCCACGGGCATATCCGGGCGAACGAAAAGCGGCGTGTCGATAAGCTCGATAAGCTCGGTGTCCTCGCCCGACTTCAGATAGGCCTTAAGGAAGGCGCGGATATTCAAAACGCCCATTACCTTGCCCTTCGTGTTGATCATCGGGAATCTTGAATGGTTCGTTTGCTGAACGCGCTCGTATATCTCGGAAAGCTCCATCGAGGTGTCGAGGGTCTCAACGTTTTCCCAAGCCGTCATCGACTCGCGCGCCGTCCTCGCGCCGAAATGCAGCGCGCTGACCATCAGTCTCGCGGTCTCGGTCTCGGTCTCCTCGTCCTCCTCGCGCTCATCCTTGAATGACTCGATGATGTCGGTAAGATCCTCCTCGGTCACGCTCGGTTCGTTTCCGCTTCGTTTGAAAAACAGTTTTTGGATTCCGCCGCTTATCCGGGTGAACACCGCCGAGATGGGCGTTAATATCTTCATTAAAACGTAAAGCGATTTGCCGATGCGCAGCGCGTGGCTCTCGCTCGCCGCCTTTGCGCGGTACTTGGGCAGCATTTCGGCTACAAAAAACACCACCATCGTAACAAGCACGGTGGATACTACAAGCGCGATATCAAGCAGGCCGCTTTCCTTGAAGAATTGGCGCGTGAGCAGCGTCGCGATCGCGGCGCAGGCGATGTGCATCACGTTGTTTCCGATGAGGATGGTCGAAAGTGCTTTATCGAAATTGTTGAGTATGTACATAACATACTGCGCTTTCTTATTGCCGTCCTCAGCGTATGATTTCATGCGCATTTTATTCACCGAAGCAAGCGCCGTTTCGCTCGATGCGAAATACGCGCCGCCCAGAATGAGAAGAACAATAAGAATAAGGTAAACAGCGATAGTTCCGAAATTGAGTCCGCTTTCCGCAGCCCCGACCGCTTGATCGACCTGCGCGGACAGGCATCGCCATATACTACTGTCGTCCACTAAAATACCAACTCCTTTTCGGACAATAGTTTTATAGCTTTTTATTTTATCATAAGAAGCGCTGATTTGCAAGTGTTGAAAGCCGCATCCCGTTCATCGTTCGATCCGCGGATCGATCTTCGCAGTCAAAATAAAGCGAAATCGGCTGTAATGTATAAAACAGCTCGGCACAACCCGGGAAACGCGCCCACGAACTGTGCCGAGCTATAAAGTATCATGCGAAAGCTCCGCCGTTACAAGCCTGTAGTCGTTACGGCGTCATTCCCCGAAGGCGATCAAAACCCGTTCGGGTGATTCTTATGCCAATTCCAAGCGTCTGATATTATCTCCTCAAGACCCGCGTGCTTGGGGTCCCAACCGAGCACCTTGCGCGCCTTTTCGCTCGAAGCAACGAGCCTCGCGGGGTCGCCCGCTCTTCTCTCCGCTTCAACAGCGGGGATTGGATGCCCAGTGACCTTGCGCGCCGTTTCGATGACCTCGCGCACCGAGTAGCCAACGCCGTTGCCGAGGTTGAAAATGTCGCTTTCGCCGCCGTTTGCAAGGTATTTGACCGCAAGGATATGCGCCTCTGCAAGGTCGGTAACGTGGATATAGTCCCTTATGCAGGTGCCGTCGGGCGTGTCGTAATCCGTGCCGAAGATGGAGATGCTCTCGCGCCTGCCGTTCGGAACCTGAAGTATCAGCGGGATAAGATGGCTCTCCGGGTTATGCGCCTCGCCGATACCGCACGTGCCGTCCGCTCCGCAGGCGTTGAAATAGCGAAGCGAAACGTAGCGCAGGCCATGCGCAAGGCTCGTCCAGTAAAACATTTTTTCCATAGCGAGCTTCGTTTCGCCGTAGGGATTGGTCGGCAGGGTGCGGTCGGTCTCAAGGATCGGTATATTCTCGGGCTCGCCGTAGGTTGCGGCGGTGGAAGAGAAAACGATCTTGTCCACGCCGTGCTCCACCATCGATTCAAGAAGAGTTTTCGTGCCGCAAAGATTGTTGTCGTAATACTTGAGCGGCTTAACAACGCTTTCGCCAACCAGCGAGAACGCCGCGAAGTGGATCACCGCGTCTATATGCTCGGCCTTGAAAAGACCGTCCAAAAATGCCTTGTCGTGGATGTCGCCCTTATAGAAAACGGCCTCCTTGGGCACGGCTTCGATGTGGCCTGTGGAAAGATTATCCGCAACTATGACCTCTTCGCCCGCGCGAATGAGCTCCAAAACGGTGTGCGAGCCGATGTAGCCGGCTCCGCCAAGCACGAGAATTCTCATTGAATAAAACGCTCCTTTTGAATGGATTTTCAGCGCCGATAAAACGGCAGTATCACGTTTTTTATAGCATAGATTCAGAAAAATGTCAAGTTGGGCGCATCCTTATAATCTGATTCAAATTCCTCCGGGATTTGTGCAGGTTTCCACCTCATCCGCCGCTCGCCGCGGGGGCATTTCGCTCCGCCTCAGCCACCTTCTCCTCAAGTAATCACTGATTTAATCAGCGATTTATGGTATAATATCCGTGATGTGATCGATATGAACGAGCAGATAACATTCACGGATTTAGAATACAGCAAACGCACCACCAAGCGGGAAGAGTTTCAGTGCAAGATGGACAGCTGTTTGCCTTGGCAGAAATGGGTAGAAACGGTGCGGTCTTACTATCCCTCGTGGAAACGCGGCAGACCACCCCGTGAGATCGAAACGATGCTGCGCATGCTGATGCTTCAAACGTGGTTCAACCTGTCGGACGAAGCGGTGGAAGACGCGATCTACGACAGTTACGCGATGAAGAGATTCATGCGGCTGAACTTCGAGACCGGGGAACAGACGCCGGACGCCACGACGCTTTGCAAGTTCCGCAAGCTGTTGACCGACAACCATCTACAGGAGGAATTCTTTGATCAAGTTCAAGAAGTCCTGAAAGCGGAAGGCAAGCTCGTCAGAGGCGGAACGATCGTAGACGCGACAATAATCGAAGCGCCTCAATCGAGAAAGAATTCAACCGGGAAGCGTGATCCCGAGATGCGCTCTACGAGGGAGAACACGAAGTGGTTCTTTGGAATGCGAGAGCATATCGGTGTGGATCCGCTGTACGGTTTCGTGCATTCCATATCCACAACACCTGCAAACGAAGCGGAAGTCAAGGAAGCGCCAAAGCTTTTGCGCGAAGACGACGATGTCGTATACGGCGATGCGGGTTATTGCAAGCTCGACAGATACGTAAAGGACGGCAGGAAAGATCGACGATACGCTATCAGCCGACAGGTCGGGACGTTTAAGCGTCACTATGGCGACAGCCTTTCATGGCAGGAGGGGAAGAAGTTAGAGCGCCGAAAATCGAGCGTCCGTTGCAAAGTGGAATATGTTTTCCGCATTATTAAGGATATCTTCCACTGGAGGAAAGCCCGTTACAAGGGTATCGCCAAAAACCACGCCTTTGCCAACCTTGCGTTTGCAAGCGCGAATCTCTATATGCTTGCCACCCTGCGGCCTGCATTAAATGGATAACTGCGCCCAAAAGCGGGAAAAAAGCCCGTAAACAGAAGCAAAATAGTCGCTTTTGATCCACACTCTTCGAAAAGAGTAACCTTTCGACTTCCCGTGGCAGAATAGCCGCATTATTCAGCGGTTACTCAAGGCGAAGGCTTGGTTTACCTGCATTTTCCGTTTTATCATTGCCGAAGGGGCGTACTACAAATAAAGTCGCATCGCTAATGAAGAAATGAAGACGCCTGCGGCTAATGAAGGAATTAAGGTGGGTTCCCGACATCACTGCACGGTGAACAGCGAGTAAAACTGCCCCTTACTCTCCATCAGCTCATCGAAGGAGCCGACCTCGGCAAGGCTGCCGTTTTTGAGCATCAGTATCGCGTCATACTTTTTAAGAAGGTTCGCCTCGAGGCGGTGCGTCACCACGATGCCCGTGATGCCGGAGAGGTTCAGAATCTCGTTTGAAACAAGGCTTGCGGTCTCGTTGTCGAGCGCACTGGTGGCTTCATCCACGAGCAACACCGAGGCGTTTTTGATCAGCGCGCGGGCGATACTGATGCGCTGACGCTCGCCGCCCGAGAGGTTCGCGCCGTTTTCGCCGCAAAGATACCCTTCGCCGCGCTCGGCTATGACGTTTTCAAGCCCCGCCCTTCTTATCGCGGAATCGACCGCCTCCTTCGGGAACTCGGAAAACATCGTGATATTGTTCCTTATCGTGTCGTCAAAGAGGAACACGCTTTGGTTGATGAGACTGACGCTCTCGTAAAGGCTGTTCATATCCGCAGTTTTCATCTCAACGCCGCCCACCTTGACGGAGCCGATGTAATCGCCGTAAGTGCCCATCAAAAGGTTCAAAAGCGTGGTCTTGCCGGAGCCCGAAAAGCCCACAAGCGCATACTTTTTTCCGTTTTCAAAATGATAGCTGAGGTTTGAGAGTACGGGCTTATCCTCCTCATAGGCAAAGCCGAGAGAGTTCAGCTCGATGCCGTCCTTTAGGCTTGTGATCGCTTCGCCGCCCGCCCCTGTTTGGTTGTCGTCCAGCCTGTCGGCGAGCTTATACACGAGCGCCTTTGCCGCGTTGCGGCTTGCGATGTATTCCGGCACCGCCTGAACGGGCTGCAGAACAAAGCTGCAGAGGTTTATGAAGATCAAAACCGTACCCGCCGTAATATCGCCGCGCATAGCAAAGATCGCGCCTATCAGGAAGATGCCGAACTGCACCACGCCGCCCGCGGAAGCGGAGAGCGCGTTTATCATGCCGACGAAGCTTCTGCGGCTGCATTTTGCTTCCTCTGTCTCCCCGTTTTCGGAAGCAAACAGCGCTTTTGCCTGCTTTTCGGCCTTGAATGCCTTTATCACCGAGAAGCCGCCGAGAAGATCCTTGACCCTTGAGGTGAAGGCTTCGTTTCTGTCCGAAACCTTCTTTTCGCGCTTTTTAAGCCCGCCGCCCATAACGATCGTGACTATGATCGGGATGATGCTCAGGCCGATGACGATAAGCGTCATAAGCGGGCTGTAATAGAGCATCATTCCGAGGGAGATCACAAACGAGAAAACATAGTAAACGATCAGCACGGTGCGGTTAAGGTAATTATCCTCGATGGACGTGGCGTCGTTTGTGAACGCGGAGAGATAGCCGCCCGTGTTTTCGTGCGCGAAAGTGCCGATGCCCTTTTTGGCGAGCAATGAAAACGCCGTGTTCTTATACTGCTTTATGCCCCTATGCACGAAAAACGCTTTGGTGCGCTGAGCGAGCGCTTCGATAATGAATATGGCGGGAAGGAACACCGCCGTTACGATCGCGATGCGCCCCAGCCCGTCGCCCGATCCGGAGGCGATTATATCCATAACGGCGCCGAGGATCCATGAGATCACGGCCCCCGTGGCGGCGGTCATGGTCTGAAGCACGACCGCAAATGCAAGATTCAGCCTGTTTTTCTCATAAAACGAGGAGAAAAGCGCTCTCGACGCGGCGGTCTTGACGGGCTTTTGCGTCTTCTGCTTTTTATTCTTACTCATCGGCTTTGTTTCCATCTGGTTTTTTACTCCTATCAAATATTGGCTTTTCGCGGCTGCTCCAGCTCATTATGTAACCCGGTTCTTCGATGAGCCAGCGGGCAAACAGCAGGAAAGGAACGAACGACGGATCATCGTTGAGCGCATACACCTTGAGTTCGCCTTCCGCTTCAACTATCGTGCGCCGGAGAAGCAATTTGCTTTCGCACAGGGCTTCGAGCGCACCTTCAAGCGAGTCTTCGCTCAGCCCGCAGGCTTTGGCAAGAGCAGGCTGCGAATAATACTGCGTTTTTCTCGAATAGAGGAAGAACAGCAGCTCTAAGCTGTTCGGTATCGCAAGCGCGGAAAAGAGCCTTCTATACCTTTCGGGCTCGCAGATATTCTGCAGGTAGCCGCCATTGGGCTCCGGCAGAACGAGGAACAGCGGGCAATCCTCGGCGGGAATGGAAAGAGTTATTCCTTGGTCATCGATATACTGTGAGCGTATCCAAATCGGCACGATCTCGCCGTTCATATTGTATTGTCCTCTGCAGGTTTTGAGCGGCAGGTTGATAAGGTCGTCCACGCTGTTTCGTGCGCTTTCCCAAACAAGCGTGACCGGATTCCGCTGCGTGCTTATCAGAAGCTCAAACAGCTCATACGCCCGCTTTTCCTGCGACATGCGTGAAAGCCACGCTTGAAACAGTTCCTGCATATCCGCGCTCTTCTCGTTTTCGCGCCCGAAAAGCGTGTCGATGGTAACGTGCAGCGCGTCCGCTATGGCGGGGATCAGCTCCGTGTCCGGCATTCCGCCGTTTTCCCATTTGCTGACCGCCTGCGCCGAAACCGAAACGAGATTGCCGAGCTGCTCCTGCGTCAGCCCCATTTCGCGGCGAAGGCGCGCGATATTGCTTCCGATGGTCATAATTAAAAGCTCCTTGCTTGATTTTTCGTTTTTTCGTCAGCGGCGCACCTTGGAAAGCTCCGGGTCGCCGCCGAGCCATTTAAATCCATGGTTGTATCATATCAAAACTTTAAGTTGAATTCAATCGAGGCGAACTTGATAAAAAACAAATGTGAGTTGAGTAAAATTCCTTTTTCAAATAAAGAAAGAGCCGAGAACGCGATCTCGGCTGTCGGCTTTGGCAATCTATAAATGGCGAATAGCTTTGTTGGGCCCGTTCATCCCCAAGTGAAATGCCAAACGCATTTATTCCGCGTTTCTTTCACGAAGCGGGAAAGCGCCTCGGCAGAGCCGTCATAAGCGCGACCCGCAAACGCGGCTGTCTCCCCCGCCGCCTCGCGAAGCTCTGTCTCGTCGAGCGGGCGCGGAATGAAGATCTCCAGCGCGTCGCCCGCAAAAACGGCGGGGACTGCGCCGAAGCTTTCATGCCATTTTTTCAGCATCGCCGCCATTTCGCGGGGCGCGGGGCATTCGTTCCGCCCGCCGAAGGGCAGGAAAAGCGCGGCTTCCCAAGGCTTCGCGGTCGGCAGAAGCATCAGCGCGCTCATGCGGAAGCTGTTTGTGTACTCGGTGAAGAGCAGGGCGAAGCGGTCGAGCGCGGAAAAGCCCTTTATAGGGTGCTCCGAGGGGTTTTCGCCGCAATTATCACGCTTTGAAAGCGCGCATTCTTCGAGCCTTTTCGCGAAAACCGCCGCCCCGCCAAGTATCGCCTCGCTCGGTTCGCCCTGCGCCCTATTCTGCTCTATCAGCTCAAAAAGTCTTGGCTCATACGGCAAAAGCACGGGAAAATACCCCTCGCTCGCGCCCTTTTCAAGCTCCCGAGCATACAGCGCCATTATCCCGCCATCGTCCATGCCGCCCTCAAGCAGGCGGTAGGGATAACCGAGCGCGTCGAGCGCGGCGGTGAAGCCGTCCTGCGCCTTTTTTATGGCGCGTTTATTGTAGATATCGTCGAAAAGGTTCATGTTTTCCACCGTTTGCATGGTTTTTTCAATTTGAATTATAGCGCATTCGCGCCGCGCGGTCAACGCTCAGGCGTTTATTTTTCCGGCGCGAGGGTGTATAATGGGATAAAGCATCGGCAAACGGTATCGCCAAATTCCGCCGAAGGAGGGAAGCAAATTGTTCGATATCCACACCCATTCATACTGCTCGGACGGGGCAGACGCGCCCGCGAAGGTGGTCGAAAACGCGAAGGAAGCGTGGCTCGACCTTTTCGCTTTGACCGACCACGACACCGTTATCGGGCTTCCCGAGGCGCAGAAGCGCGCAAAGGAGCTCGGCCTTGCCATGCTTACGGGGTGCGAGATAGAGGCGGACTACGCGGACACGCTCCATATCTTATCGCTCGGCATGGACTATCAGAACGCGGATTTTAAGGCGCTGATGGAAAGAAAAATAAAATTGCGCGATGAAAGAAACGAGAAGCTGACCGAGAGGCTTCGGAATCTTGGGATGGACGTTTCCTCGGTGCTTGAATCGAGCCGGGGCGCGACCACGCGCGCGAATTACGCCGAGGCGCTCGTGAAGCTCGGACACGCCGAAAGCACGGCGGACGCCTTCGACCGCATACTCGGGCGCGGCAAAATTGCCTTCATCAACCAGACGCACCCAAGCCCCGAGGAGGTCGTCGGCATAGTTGAAGCGGCGGGCGGGATATGCGTTATCGCGCACCCGATGAAGATGAAGGTGGACCCCGCGGCGCTCATCGCGGATATGAAGCGGCTCGGCATTCGCGGCGTGGAGGCCTTCTACGGCACCGCCACCGAGGGCGAGCATCGGCTCTTTGCGAGCCTTGCGAAGCAGAACGGGCTTTTCGTTACCTGCGGAAGCGATTCGCACGGCGCACGAAGGCCGCGCACCCATATCGGCAAGGGCTGGGAGACGTGCGAGGAGCTGAAGACGGCGGAGCGGATGCTGATGGGGATGATAAAGTGAATAGCGAATAATGAATAGTGAATAGTTGAGCTTGAAACGCCGAGGGCGTTTCGGAAATTAAAGAAGCGGCGTTCAGTTTAACTCGACGTGCCGCTTTTTTATAAAAACTACTTGCCAATTATTAATACCTTCTGTTTCTTATCGCTTTTACTATGCCGTATATGATTATAGCTATAGCAACCAAAACAAGAAGCAGCATAAGCAATTCGTGTGCTGTAAACGGCGCTTTATAGGTATATCTACCGCCAAACAAGCCTCCACTGCCTCTCATATCTCCATCTATGACCAGTACTGAAAACACTCCAAGAACCAATCCGGATACGATGAATACCCATGCGGGAATACGCTTCATAATACTCACCTCCTTCCCTTTTGCAACCTTATAGTAGCATCTCGCCCATATTATACTACCGTATGGTAGTATTGTCAAGGGTGATAGTGTGTACTTCAAGCGTTTGGAAGAATTGAGAATAGATCATGACATGACTCAGCAGGACGTTGCCGACCTGCTGGGCTGTCAGCGCGAGGTTTACAGGCGCTATGAAAAGGGTACGCGCACCATCCCGGTTGATTTTCTTATCAAGCTTGCGAACCATTACAAGGTCAGCGTCGATTACATACTCGAAAGGAAATGAGATTTTGCGCCATTGAGCGCATTATGATACGCCCTTATTGGCTTTTTTATGATTTTTCCTCAAATCACTTGAAAACAGATAAAATAATGATATAATTATGATAGTAGCTTGCGCAAAGGAGTTTTCATCATGATAGATATTCGCCCCGTTTCCGACTTGAGAAACAAATTTCCCGAGATAGAGGAGGCCGTGCTGACAGGCGGCAGGCTCGTATTTTTGACAAAGAACGGCTACGGCACGATGGTGGTTATGAGCATCGAGCAGTACGAGGCGCTGACCGACGGCGTGGAAGCCAAGCTCGATGAAGCCGACCGCGCCGCGCACGCTTCTTCCCTGCGATTTTCCGCGGACGAGGTTTTTTCAAGGGCAAGGAAAAGGATAAGCGATGGAAAGGCAGAGCGCGATTGCCCGAAAAACGGTTCGTTAAATGCTTGACAAACCCGCCTCTTTGTGCTAAACTCCGATATATTGAGAAATAGGGCTTGCATGAAATGAGCCCTGCGCGAAACCGTCCAAGAGAGGGTGTGCCACAGGCTGTAAGCCGCCCACGGAGCGCGGGAGGATACCGCTCATGCGCGGAAAACGCTTTTTGCGTTTACCAAAAGTCCGAAGCAGGGGTGCTTCAAACCCCATAGAGCGGCGGCGTTTCCCTTCGGAATTGCCGCAATCAAGGTGGGACCGCGGTTTTGTTTTCAATGCCGTCCTTGAACGAAACAAGTTCAAGGCGGCTTTTATTTTTCCCAAAGCATTCGGGAAGGATAAAGACCCGCCGAGAATCAAAAAATACAGTCAAAAATGAAAAGGAGAAAAGAAAATGATCAACATCACCTTCCCCGACGGTTCCGTTCGTCAGTTTGAAGACGGCGTGAACGCCTACGCAATCGCCGAGAGCATCAGCCCGCGCCTTCGTAAGGCGACCCTTGCCGCCGAGCTCGACGGGCATCTCTACGACGCGGCCTTGCCCATCCACGGCGACCATGAGCTCAAGCTTTTGACCTTCGCCGATGAGGGCGGCAGATGGACCTATCGCCACACGGGCTCGCATATCCTCGCGCAGGCCGTTCAGCGCCTCTGGCCCGACGTCAAGCTCGCTATCGGCCCCGCCATCGACAACGGCTTCTACTACGATTTCGACACCGACATCGCCTTCACCCCCGAGGATTTCCCGAAGATCGAGAAGGAGATGGAGAAGATAGTTGCCGAAAACCTGCCCCTTGAAAGGTTCGAGCTTCCCCGCGAGGAGGCGATCGCCTTTATGAAGGAGAAGAACGAGCCCTATAAGGTGGAGCTCATCGAGGATCTGCCCGAGGGCGAGGTCATCAGCTTCTACAAGCAGGGCGATTTCGTGGACCTCTGCGCGGGTCCGCATCTTGAAAGCACGGGCAAGTGCAAGAATATCAAGATAATGAGCGTTGCGGGCGCATATTGGCGCGGCAGCGAAAAGAACAAGATGCTCAAGCGCATCTATGCCACGGCGTTTGAGAAGAAAGCCGATTTGGACGCGTATATCACGATGCTCGAGGAAGCCAAGAAGCGCGACCACAGAAAGATCGGCAAGGAACTCGGCCTCTTCGCGATGATGGACGAGGGCCCCGGCTTCCCGTTCTTCCTGCCCAAGGGCATGGAGCTTAAAAACACCCTGCTCGAGTATTGGCACGAGGTGCATAAGCGCTACGGCTACGTTGAGATCCAGACCCCCATCATGCTCAACCGCGAGCTTTGGGAGAAGAGCGGGCATTGGGGCCATTACCGCAAGAATATGTATACCACGGTCATCGACGAGATGGATTTTGCGATAAAGCCGATGAACTGCCCCGGCGGAATGCTCGTTTACGGCATCGAGCCGCGCAGTTACCGCGATCTGCCGCTTAGGATGGCGGAGCTCGGTCTCGTGCACCGCCACGAGCTCTCCGGCGCGCTCCACGGCCTGTTCCGCGTTCGTTGCTTCACGCAGGACGACGCGCATATCTTCATGACCTGGGAGCAGATGAAGGATGAAATAAAGAACGTTATCAAGCTCTATACCGAGGTCTACTCCACCTTCGGTCTCTCCTACCGCATCGAGCTTTCCACGATGCCCGAGGATCATATCGGCGAGAAGGAGACCTGGGATTTTGCGACCGAGATACTCAAGCAGGCCATCACCGAGATGGACAGGGAGTACGTTCTCAACGAGGGCGACGGCGCGTTCTACGGCCCGAAGCTGGACTTCCATATTGCGGACTGCCTCGGCAGGAGCTGGCAATGCGGCACGATCCAGCTCGATATGCAGCTTCCCGAGAGGTTCGAGCTTGAGTACACCGGCGCGGACGGCGCAAAGCATCGCCCCATTATGATCCACCGCGCGATGTTCGGCTCGATCGAGCGCTTCATCGGCGTTATCACCGAGCATTTCGCCGGCGCGTTCCCGACCTGGCTCGCTCCCGTTCAGGTCAAGGTCATGGCGATGACCGACCGCACGATGGACGCTTCCGTGGAGATAGCGGATAAGCTCACGGCATTGGGTCTTCGCGTTGAGACCGACCTTCGCAACGAGAAGATCGGCTTCAAAATCCGCGAGGCGCAGATGCAGAAGATCCCCTATATGCTCATCGTTGGCGATAAGGAGGTCGAAAACGGCGTGGTCGCCGTGCGCTCGAGAAAGGGCGGCGACCTCGGCACGATGAGCCTTGATGAGTTCATGGCAAGGATCGAAAAAGAGGTCAGGGAAAAGAGCATAGACTGAAAAGAATGATCTTTATCGGAACTGCCGCATTTGCCCGGCGCTTGCGGCAGTTCTTTTTATGCGGAGAATGCACTTTGATTGATTATTTGCTTTTGCGCTACATATATATTTGTTTTTGTTCAGGTGTCAAACATAGGTTACACTTCAGACCATTCGGTGGAACCAACCCTTTGCTGTCAAGAGAAGGGTGGAGATTTTCGAGCCTGTGAGAAAATACTACCCGACCTTGACAGCGCGAGAAGCGGTATAATTATCTGCCCGTCTGCGTGGACACACCTGTCCGCGCAGGC
>JAFZJT010000209.1 GCA_017553815.1 Clostridia bacterium | reverse complement strand
GCGGCATTGGCTGCGGTGCTCTCGATCCTGACGAGCATCGCTACGACTCTGCCGGAGGTAGAGGCCGAGTATAAGGAGGAGCATCGACATGAGTGATGCAAAATCCAATGTGCGTATGCCGCAGCCCATGATCGACATTTGGAGCACTCCGTGTCCGGTATGCGGCGCTCTGCCCGTGCTGATGCGCGAGCAGGATGATAGAACGGGCGAACCAACAGGCTATCGTGTAGCCTGCCACAATTGCGGAGTGGAGCCGACCACGATCGTTTGCGACAGCATCGATGATGCCGCCTCGGATTGGATGAGTAAGGTCGAGCGATTCGGGCTGTTCTGCGCACAGGTGGACTATGATCCTGCACAGCTGCTCACAGATGACGGTCAGGCATTCGCGGCCGCCATCTTCGCGGCACTTCCGGACGTCATGGACAAGTGAATCAATGTCCGCGCAAGCATGGGATTTGTAATGACAACTCCCGCGAGGGCTTTGCCCTTTTACCCGATGCCGCCTCTCGGCGGGATAGCCGCGCGAAGCGCGATCAAGGGGCTTGGGGAGTTCTCCCAAACAAGCGACAGCGGCAAGTGTGTATATACACTTGCCCTGCTTGTCACTACGGTTTTGGCCGTTTCTTTACAGCTCGCAATACCGCGCTTCAATCCATTTTTGCGCGCTGCGTTTCTGCAGCGAGTTCAAGGATTGCGCTGCACTTTTGCAGCGCGAAAAGTTTAGTTGACTCATGGTTGACCGACCGATGTAGTGTTCGCATATCGTGCAAGTTGCGAGCAAGTTAATGATGCAGTTTCTTCAACGAGTTTCCTCCTAAGCGAAGGCAACCCCTCTCGGATTCGTCCGGGAGGGGTTGTTTTTGTTTTTGGGGAAGCGGCGCTTATCGCGGCGCCGTAAATAATGCTGTAACCGGTGCGATATTTGCGAGTGGTTGCCACCCAGTACAGACACCAGGGCCAACAGGGTGGCACCCAGTTTTTTCGATTGCAAAGTGCTCAAAAATCCTTACGCTGTCGGCATTGCCGGCAGCAGTTTTTCGGGACAAAGTCGCTTTGCGACGCCGTCCCTTTCTCCTGCTTGAAAATCGACCGGGTGAAAAGCCGCCTCAGTCCTTGGGATTCGGGGTGTCAATCGGGGTGTCAGAGTGGCAACAGTGGGATAACCCGAAAGAAATACAAAAGAAAAAAACCGCTGATTTTACAACGGTTTTTCTCTTGGTACGAATCACGATAACGGATTATCCAAGCGGAGCACAAATATCCTTGCAGCTACTAAGAAAACACAACACCTAAAATCGGCACAAGTCGAGAAACGGAGGATACTATTATGAATAAGACAAACGAAAGCTTCACCATCACCTACACCGAGAAGGACGGCCTTCTCTATCCCGACATTGTGTTGCCGGAGCAGTCCGACGATGACATCGGCCGCTTCGGGCGAATGCGTAGGCGTTACCTGAAGGAACATCGCAAGGCGTACTATTCGATTCTGTGCATGAAGCTTGAACTGAACGACCATCTGCGCGAGATCAACAGTCAGGCGCTTGAGCAAATCGAACTTATCACACTCCAGCTCGCCCAAGCCGAAGGCGTAACCGAGCAGCTCAAAGCCCGCGATCAGCTTGGCTGGGTGCAGGCGATAAACTCTTGCAGGGCAAGAGCGGAGGAAGCGGTTTTGAGGGAGCTGATTCTTAATTAGCAAGATAAAAGGTGGAGTTGCCCGCAGTTGAGTGACTCCACCTTATGATTTTCAGGCCGGTTTTCAAAAAACTACTCGCCTCTAAAATGTTTACAATGACTATACGTTCGCATTTTAACAAGAATTATTTGATATTTGCCTTTCTTGTCACTGTTCGAGCTATGGTTATTGCCGTGATAACAGCGATAACGGATATAATGGCGATGAGGACGGTCCAATACTGCCCTTGGGTATTAACCTTCGCTGGCTCTGGAGTTGCGGCGGGCTCGTCGGCTTTTGCGGGGTACAGCACGACATTATAAACGCGATTTTCTTCGTATTGCTTACCGCTTTCGTCCTTATATGTAACGCGATACGTTACAGGGAGCGTTCCGTCGGGATTCAGATACTGCTTTGCGGAATAGAACAGTGCTTCGAGCTGACCCGGCGCAGTTTCGCCCGGCATAATGGATTTATGATAGACACGCAGAGTGGACATATTCGAATAAACTCCCTGACCTTCGACGGATACGAACACGTCATACACGGGTGTGCCTCCGGTGTTGTAGATATTTGCCGAAAGGAATACCGGCGTATCCTCGGTTACTCCGTTCGAGAAATCAGGCTCGTCAAACGCTATCGAAATAGGCGAACTTACTTCAACGTAGAAGCAGTCACGCATTGTCATCTCGCTTCCTTCTGCCGTGCGATATGAAAGCTCAACATTTATTCCGTATCTGCCAGATGCGGCATCCTTCGCTAAGTGCAGAGGCAGATCCACTTCGCGGCTTTCACCTGCAGCGAGATCATCGAGCAGCAGAAAATGTGTGTTGACAAGCGGTATCAGCGCCGCCGCTTCGCAGGAATAGTTGAGCTTAACATTCTTTGCTTCCGCACCGCCTATGTTTTTTACAGTCAGCTTTGCGCTGAAGTCGCTCCCGGCCTCAATACTTTCTGGGCAGGCAACATTACCGATGTGAAAATCAACGTACCCTTCCTCGGTTTTAGGTTCATTGGCGCTCGTTGGAACGGTTATAAATACCGTAAAGCTACCCGTCGCGCCTTCGGATGAGGTTACATCGAACACCACCGGATAAACGCCCTTAACGTGGCTTTCCGCGAGCTTGAGCTTGAGGTCGATCACGAAAACGCCCTTGCCGTTCCGCTTCATGCTCATATTATAGTTGCCGTAAACAAACGGGCAGGAGTTGGCGTCGCCGAGATCGGGGACGACCGTGAGCGTGGAGCCCGTGCCGCCCTTCAATGGGAGCACGATTCGCGCCTCGCCGTTTTCGACCGTGGGGATATAGCCCTCCGAATAGGAGGCAGTCATGCCGTCATAGACGGTCTTCGTATCTATATAGAGCTCGCCTTCCGCGGAAGCGGGAACCGACGCAATACAGAGAAGCAGAACGGAAATCAAAGCCGTTACAAGTCTTTTTACCTTCATGATCCAACCCCCTTAACGAATTTCGGTCAGCACGCCCGCATCCATCTCGCAAACGGTATCGCAGAGCTCGTCGATATCGGCGACGTTGTGGCTTGCGATGAGTATCGTGCGCTCGGGATCCTTTAGGCTCCTGATAAGCTCTCGTATCTCGACCACGCCGTGCTTGTCGAGCCCGTTCGTCGGCTCGTCGAGTATCAGTATGCGGGGCTTTTCCATTATGGCCTGCGCGATGCCGAGTCTCTGACGCATGCCGAGCGAATACTTGCCGACGGGTTTCCTTGAAGTCGGATCGAGCCCGACTCTGCGTATCACCTCTGCGATCTCGGCGAGGGTAAGCTTTCCTCGGATCTGCGCCAGCATCTCAAGGTTCTTTAGCCCAGAGAACTGCGGCAGAAACCCCGGCGCCTCGATGATTATGCCAATACTCTCCGGGAAATCCCGCTCTCGCCCGATGCGCTTGCCTTCAACCGTGACCTTGCCTCCGGTCGGGTTCAGGAAGCCGCAGATGCACTTGAACATGACCGTTTTGCCGGAGCCGTTGTTGCCCACGACGCCGTGTATCTTGCCATTTTCAAAGCTGTGCGTGATGCCATGCAGGACGCGGTCGCGCCTAAAATCCATTGTCAGGTTTTCTATCTCGATCGAATTCATACTGCCTCCTATTAGTTGCTGTCGCCCGAAGTAAAGCTGAAGCTGTACCGGCGAATGGCGATCAGCGTGAGCACGAACAGCACGGCTATCAGCCCTCCGAATATCAGGTTCGACTGCGCGAGCGTCGGCAGAAGATCGTAGCCGAAATTATGCATGTGATACGTCGCGTGGTTGAGCGGCGAAAGCCAGCCCATTATCACGTTCGCGCGGTACTGAAGATAATCCGGCAGTTTAAGCAGG
>JAFZJT010000208.1 GCA_017553815.1 Clostridia bacterium | reverse complement strand
CGTCCAGCGAGCGGTACTGAAGCGCCTCCGCGATGCATTCCGCGCCGATATTCGCCTTGCCCGCCATATCCGCTATCGTCCTCGCGACCTTGATGAGCCGCGTATACGCCCTCGCGGAGAGATTGAGCCTTGAAAAGCTCATTTCCATAAGGCGCTCCGCGTCCGCGTCGAGCTTACAGTATTTTTTGATCTGTTTCGAGCCCATCTGCGAGTTGTAAAGGATGCCGTCTTCCCTGAAGCGCTCGCGCTGAAGCTCTCGAACCTGCTCCACGCGCGCTCTTACCGCGCTTGACGGCTCCCCCGCCTCCTTGGACGCGAGCTCCATGTACGGGACCTCGGTCATCTCTATATGAAGATCTATCCTATCGAGCAGAGGACCGCTGATGCGGTTGCGGTAGCGTTCTATCTGAAACTGCGTGCAGCGGCAGCGTGTCTGCTTTGAGCCGTAGTTGCCGCAGGGGCAGGGATTCATCGCCGCAACGAGCATGAAATCCGCGGGGTACTGCGCCTTTGCCGCCGCCCTTGTGACGGTCACGAACCCGTCCTCAAGGGGCTGGCGCAGCGCTTCGAGCGCTGATTTTGAAAACTCCGGCAATTCGTCGAGGAACAGCACACCGTAATGCGCAAGGCTTATTTCACCCGGCAGCGCCTTCGTTCCGCCGCCGACGAGCGCGGGTATCGAGGCGCTGTGATGGGGCGAGCGGAACGGGCGCGTCGAGACGAGACCGCCCGAATTTCTTAGAAGCCCCGCGACCGAATGGATCTTGGTTATCTCGAGCGCCTCCTCGCTTGAAAGCGCCGGAAGTATCGAGGGGATACTTCGAGCGAGCATGGTCTTGCCCGAGCCGGGCGTGCCAATCATAAGGATATTGTGGTTGCCCGAAACGGCGACCTCAGCGGCGCGCTTTGCCGCCTGCTGACCCTTTATTAGCGCGAAATCCGCCTCGTGCTCGCTCCTTTCGCTGCTCCAGCGCGTGAAAGGCTGCGGCTCGATCTGCCTTAGCCCGCGCAGAAAGAGCACGGCCTCCGCCAGACTTTCAACCGGGGTTATACAGGCGCCCTCGATTATCGCCGCTTCCTCGGCGTTCACCTTAGGAAGGATAATATGCGTATAGCCGCGCTCGCAGGCGTCTATGACCATCGGGAGCACGCCGCTTATGCCGCGCACGCTGCCGTCGAGCGCAAGCTCGCCGAGGATGAGCCATTTTTCTGCGTACTCCTTGGGAAGCTCGCCGTCTGCCGCGAGTATGCCAATGGCTATGGGCAGGTCGTAGACCGAGCCCTCCTTGCGCACATCCGCAGGCGCGAGGTTCACGACTATCCGCTTTTGCGGAAACGCGAAGCCCGAATTGATTATCGCCGAGCGGACGCGCTCCTTGGACTCCTTGACAGCGTTGTCGGGGAGACCGACGGTATCATACGCCTCGCCGCCGAAGGTCAGGTCGGTCTCCACCGTTACGGGGTAGCCGACGAGCCCGGAAAGCGCATAGCTTATTATCCTTGCGAGCATTTTGGCTCCTTTCTCCTCTCCCCCAAACGGTGAGGGGCGATTTACGCATTCGCGGGGATACGCAAGCCGCACCCCCGCAAAAAAAGCTTATTATGCCTTGTTTTTTTCATTCTCGCTCTTGAAAACGAAGAGCTTGTTGAGAACGAAATTAACGAAAATACAGATAACTGTCGCAAACAGCGAGCAGAACAGCCGCCCGTCGAGAAAACTATGCATCCATTCAGGAAGCGAAAGGCTCATCCACCAGTCGTCGAGATTCAGAACCTCGGTGAACACCCATATCAGACCCAGCGAGATCAAAAGCACTGCGATATTCACCGCGATAAAGCTGATTATCTCGCGCTTATCCTGCTTTCGCTCCTCTTTGAAGGTCCAGCGACTATTCAAAATATAGCTGTTCAAAACGCCGCAGGCATAGCCGACTGTTTTTGCGAAATAGGTTATCCAGCTTCCGCTCGCGAAGAGCCCGAGCAGCTTTGTAAGACCAATGTTCACAATCATATCCACGATCGTGTTGCTGATGCCGACAAGTCCGAACTTTATGAACTGCAATATGTTCTTTTTGCCCGTATTATCCATGAAAATACTCTCCGAAGCTTATTTCGGCCAGATCGACGGCCAGCCGCCCGTGAAGCCCCATGTGGGGAACCACTGAAGCGCCTGAACGTAGGTTCTCGCAACGGGTATGCCCGTTATCACGGGATAGAACACGAAGAACAGCACTATGGCGATGCTCAGCCAAATGAACTTACAGTAAGGCACGAACCTCGCCGCCTTGCTGAGTTCAAGTCCCTGCTCCTTCGGGACGAAATAGAACTTATCCTCGTAGTGTTTGAGCACATATACGCTCGCAAGGATGATGAGCGGAACGGTGGCGAAGTAGTGGTAGATGAATACGCACCTTGAAACGAGCATCCACGGGAGCATGCTCGAGGCCATGCACATGAGCAGGAAGAATATCTCGGTGTTGACCTTGAACCTGCCGCGAAGCGTCATTAGGAGCATGAAGATAGTGCCCACGAAGCAGACCCACCATACGGCGGGGTTGCCGAAGGAGGATATGGTGCCGTACAGGGATGAGTCGGGATGATTGTAGCCCGCGTAGAACCACATCGGACGGTTCGACAGCGGCCATTCATACCAGGAGCTCTGGTAGCTGTGGGTGGAATCGAGCCCGCTGTGGTAGTTATACATGTATTCCTGGTTGCTCTTCACGCCGTCGATATAGGCCTTCGCCTTCTCGCCGAGCGTCAGCACCGAGCCCTCGGGAACCGCGTCCGCTCCGAGCTCGCCCGCCGCGCGCATCTGCGCTATCTTGGAGTTTTCGGCGTTCTTGCCCCACTCCGCCTTGTAATACGGGAAGTAGGAGGCAACGTAGATGCAAACGGGAACGATAACGAAGAACAGCACGCACCACAGGCAGGTCTTGATGAACCTTGCGGGGTAATTCTTCGCATTTTTGACCGCAGGTTCGCTCGCGTCCTTCTTGTTCATCGCATTGATCTTGTTTGCCTTGATCCAAAGCGTTATCATCTTAACGAAGAACATGACCGCGAGCGCCGCGCCCGTGTAGACGCAAATCCATTTGCTTGCGCATCCGATGCCGAAGAACAGGCCCGAGAGCGCAAGGGGCTTCAAGGTGGACTTCAGGCTGTCGCCAAGATCCATCTTGATGAATTTGTACATATAATAAGTCATGCACAGATTGAAGAACACGCCGTAAACGTCGATGGTGGAAATCCTCGTTTGAGCGTAGTGCATGAAGTCGAACGCCATGAGTCCCGCCGCGAGGAAGGCAAGCCAGCTTCTGCCGAACATGCGCTTTCCAAAAGCATACATCAGCGGTATCATCGCAACGCCGAACAGCGCGCCCATGATTCGCCAGCCAAAGGGGTTCATGCCGAAGATCCTTATGCCGACGGAGATTATTATCTTGCCGAGCGGCGGATGGGTTATCTCGTAGACCTTGAGATAGTTCTTATGCTCGTAGGCGGTCCTCGCGTGGTAGAGCTCGTCGAAATACATACCCACCATATAGTTCGGGTATTCGGGCACGGTGTCCTGCTCATCCACAAGCGCCATATCGGCTTCGTTTTCGGTTCTTACGGGAAGGAGATTGCCCTCGCTGTCGAAGAACGCGACCTCGTTGAAAACGCCCTCGCCCTTGGTAACGGTCAGCGTTATGGAGGTGGTCTTCATCGGCTTGGCGCTCGAGGGGAACTCGTTTTTATTCCAGCGGTACATGATGCCGTACTTCTGGTTCAAATCGACAGTGGTGCCGTCGTCGCCCGTGAGGGTGAAATCGGATTCACCGCCGCCGCCCGTGATGCCGCAATTCTGCCACATCGAGGCGACCTCGACATCGCCGTTGAACACGAAGCGAACGCTCGTGCCGGCCTTGCCACGCCATTCATTATCGGGGAAATTCGTTGAGCCGAGGTTCGTCACCGCGAAAATCGCGTAAACCGCCGTCAGCGCGCAAACGAGTATCCAGTCAAGTTTGGTGTAGCGGAGCTTGGTATCGGTCTTTTGAGGAATGGACTCCGGGTCGGTATTGAAGATCGAGCGCGCCTTCTGAGCTGGCGTTTTGATCGCCTTGTCGCCCTTTTTCTTATCGGAAACGTGCTCCATGTGCAGTATGAACCACACGGCGAGCGGCACGAGAACGTATGCGCAAACCGTAATAACGCCCATCTTCATCCTTGCGGTGTACTGCTCGAGATTCGAGCTCGATTTCGGGTTATCCTGGCTGTTGTTTCCGCTTCCGCCATTGTCGTTGTTGCTGCTTCCGCCCGAGGCTTTATCGAAGCTCTGAACGGTGCCCTCGTAGGAATCGAGCGTTTCAACGCAGAAGCCGTCGAAATACGCCGAACCCTTGCTCGTTGCCGAATAGTTGCCAAGGCGGCAGCCTATCGCGAGCTTGTTCTGCTTCGCGCCGGTTTTGCCGACGAGCTCAACGAGCGTCCAATCCGAGTTTCCAAAAACGGAGTTGGAGTAGCAGGTCATATCCTCAAGGCCGATATTCGCGCCAGCGCCGCCGCTGACGTCCTCGGTCTTGATGAAGCAATAGAAGCGGTAGATGGTGTTTGGCTTCACGGCAACGGTCTGAACCAGATGCGCGTCGTCTTCCTCGGTGTTCATCAGCTTAACGACGTTGCCGCGCATCGAGTCGGCGACGGTGACGCAGGTTGAGATCGAAGTGTCGTTCAGATAGGAGGCATAGCTCCAGCCCTCAGGCATCCTGTTTGAGCCGACGCTCTCGAAATCGCCGTTTTTGACCTCGGCACCGCCGCTCGAGCCCATCAAAAAAACTGTGGACGCAAGCAGCATCAGTATCATCACCGCGCTCAGAACGCGGCGTATGTGTTTATTAAGAAAACTTTTTTTCATATCGTTCATCCTCATAATCCGCTCTTATTTGGCTTTGACGGAGCTTTTCGTGTCTGCCGCATTGGCTTCGGGCTCGATCTCGCCTTCAAACACATCGTCCGCGGTTTTACCCTTTATCATTATGAATACGCAGAGCACCGTGAAGGCGATGAACAGAATCACGTTCGCAAGCGAGCACCAGAACACGATGCGGTCGTCCCAATAGAGCTGGAACTCATGGTACTTGCTGTAGTAGAAGGCCGCAACGCAGTTCACCATCGCCGTTGCGGTGTATGCGAGCATGGCGTACAGGAGCCTTCTGTCGTGGTAGCAGAGATATGCCATGAACAGCAGAAGCAGCATCGGGAAGAGATAGCGCTCATGCATATAGTGGCCGAGCGTAAAGAGCGAAACGAAGGTGAACGCCGCCGCAATGTACAGAGCGCCCCTGTTGCGCTTTCTTCCGAACCAGTACAGCGTGCCGCCGCCGACTACCGAAATTATCATTCCGATAGTGCCAAGAACGCCGAGTATGGGTTCTCTTTCAAGGCTCGCCCAGTTCTTTCCGAACAGAGTGAAGATATTGTAGGCGTTTACGGATGCGTACTTATAGGAAGTGGCCGTGCCGAGATACTTGTTCCAGATAAGCTTGAAAAGGGGCAGCTCGGGCGTTGCAAAGGGTATCGCGGAGATGAATATAAGCGCGAACGCCGCCGCGACCGCGATACATGTTTTAATAAGGCGCTTTTTGAGATCGTCCTTGCAGTCGTATTCGGAATTTTTGAAGAAATCGGGGTCGAAAATGTAGAAGAAATAGGCAAGCGCCATCAGCGGGCCAACCATCAAGGCCTGAGGCTTCATAAGTATCGCAAAGCCGTAGATAACGCCGCCGAGGATGGGCTTATTTGAATTGAGCGCGAGTATCGCGAACACGATCAGTATCGTCAGTATCTGATCGATCTGACCCCAACCGCCCGAGATATATGCCATCACGGGATGGAACGCAACGAGCGCGGAGAGAAGGAAGGCGGGTGAGAAGAGAAGACGCTTCATCGCAAGCCTGTAAACAAGGTATGCCGCGGCAAGATCTGCGATTATCGAGGGCAGCTTGATGAAGGCAACGTAAACAAGGTCGTAGTTGCCGAAGCTGTCGTAAACGCCGTGACCGAACGCATGCGCGATCGAGGACATCAGACCGAGTATGTACATATATCCCGGAGGATAGTCCGGCATTCCCGATGTGGGATTATAGAAGCTCTTGAAGCCGCCGCTCGCGAGGTTGTTGCCCCAGATCGCGAAGCAGCCGATATCGGTCTTATGCCCCTCAAGATAGCAGGAGAGCGCGATGCGAACGACGAAGGCCGCAAGGAGCATAAATACGATGAGGAAGCGGCTTCTATCGGAATTATCGTCCGTCGGAAGCCTCAGCGCGTTCTTCTTTTTAAATGAAGAATAGCAAAGGAAGAGCACAAGATATACCGCTATCGAGAGGATCGAAACGGTCATAATATGCTGAGTCGGGAATACTTTATCCAAGATTAGCAGTTCCTTTCCGCGTTTGATTTCCCGGCATGCTGCGCGGGATCGCCCGTGTTTTCGGCACGCTATAGCACACCATTATATCTATTTTACCATATCTCGGAAAAAAAATGAAGTCCCCCGCCGCATAAGTTCAATTGTTTTTAAAAGTGGGCCGCATCCGTTTTGGACATTCCTTCGGTCAACCTCCGATCAATTCCTCAAACATGCGGATGCGCGAAAGCAAGCCGAGCTTTGCAGATAAACTGCATGGTCACTTCTCTCCGTCGATCTTTTCCCGAGTTTCCTCCCTGACCGCGGTATGCATGATCCTCATCAGCTCGGTCGTTTTCATCTTGCGCTCCTTCACGGCAAATGCGCCGCAGTTATGTTTTTTCTTTTAAACCGTCAGTTTTTCCTGCGGAAGCTCCGCGATAAGCGCGATAAGCTCGAGTATTTCCTGCCTCAATTCATTTTTCAGTGCCCATTTGAAATAGCAGAATATAGGCCACTGCGCGACAAACACGATCCATGCATAAAGCGCTGCGGCGCGCCTTTCCTCCTCGCTCGCATCGTAATATTCGAGCATTCTCGCCATGCTTTCACGGAAGCCGTTCACCGCGTTATCAAGCCTTGATAGAGCGCCGATGGGTTCCTTCCGGTTTTCGGCATAGTCGGAATCGGCGATATTCACAAGCTGATTTACGACCACCTCCGTGCCCGCAAGGTTGAAGTCGATGAAGCCCGCGAAATGCCCATCCCTAATCAGCAAATTCGAGAAATTCTCGTCTCCCTGAAACACGCAGCGCGGCAGGGTTCTATAGATCGCCTTCAGCTCGGCGCGAACGGCTTCATGCCTTTTAAAGAGCTTATCCGCAAGCTCGGTTTCATTTTCGCTTTGAAGCAGCTCGATAAGCGAGTTGAAGTTCTCCTGCTTTTCGTCGATGCCGACTGGGATGTCAAAGGGCGAGAGATCGAAGAGGCTGTACATGCCCATCGTTTCGATAAGATCGACGCCCTTATACCTCTGCGCGAACGCGGCAACGCTTGCGCGCACCTCGGCAAGGAGCGCCGCTTCATCCTCAAGCTCCGCTTCCGAAGCAAGAGGCAGATCGACGTATTCCGACAGATAGCAGACGAGATTATCCCACGGATGCAGGAACTTTTCCTCCCAGTCCGCTATAAAGCGCGGGCAAACGAGGCCAAAATCGAGATAGCGCGCGATGAGCCTGTTTAGATCGCCCATGCGCGTTTCGCTCATTGCGGAGGGGCAGCAGAAGCGGAGCACCCACTTTTTATCGATTACGTAATTCAGACGGATGTCGTCCTCGCCGTGCGTGGAGTCGATAAGCTTGATATCGTCTGCTCCGTCTATCCCGAATGATACAAGCAGCGCCGTAATATCCCCGCGCTGAGGCACGGGAGCGCCTTCGGGGTAATGCTCGTTTGGGGTGAATTCGTTTGTTTTATCCGTTTTATTCATAATGCGTCCGTCCTTATTTTCCTCGTTCGTTATTTCGGATCAGCGTTCATTTTTTCACTTTCAAACTTCGCAGCGGGCACCGCACTGACCCGGCAGCCCGCTGTTTGCAAGTCATATTATATTCTAAGTTGAGCTCTATCTCAAGCCCATCGCCTTACGGAGCACCATCACCGCATCCGCAACGCTTACGGAGCCCGAATCGTCCATATCGCCGAGCGCGGTCTGTTGCTGATTCAGCTCGATAAGCCCGAGCGCGGCACGAAGCGCAACGATCGCATCCGCTATCTGAACACTTCCATATTGTAGCAGAGGATGCTCAGCCTGCCATCGCCGACGTCGGTGTCGAGGGTCGCTTCTCCCGCAACGAGCTTGGGTTCAAGCGTGTTCTCCGCGAACCCTCTCAGCGGCGCCGCGATAAGAAGCAGCGCAAGCATTATGCTGATGATTTTCTTCATTTTCGTTTCTCCTTCCGTGTTTTTCGGTCTTTTAGTCCGTTAGCGTTCAGCCGAACAGCCGTTTCGCTCGGTCATTCGGCATATTCTATTATACCACAATTATATAGAATCGCAATACGCCAACATCGGGTTTCGGATGCGTTTTAACACAGATAAAACTCGATTTATCCTGCGCTTTTGCATTAATATATACTATTCCCCTGGCAAATTGAAGCATTTTTCGCTTGAAACCGCGCGAAGCGCATGGTATAATATACCATGCTGTATAATATCCTCGCCCGTTTCACAACCGTATGTGGAACAATTATTATACCGCATAATCAAGGCGCACCCCTGTTCAAGAGCGCGGGGTCGAGCCTAAAACATCTATGGAGGTCAAAAATGAATACTGTATCAGCTCTTAAGCGACTGCGCAAAAAGATGAACAAAGCGCTCGCTCTGTTACTGTGTGCGGCTCTTCTTGCTCCGGTTCTCGTCAGCCGCCCGGTCAACGCCGAAAGCGTATCCTTGTCCCTCTCAGCCGCCGATCCCGTTAAGCACCGCATCGACGGTTCCCTCGCCCATGAAATGCATTCCGATGAGTTCACCGATACGGACGGTGACGGCGTAGCAGATTATCTTGAAAAGTACTATGGAACCGACCCCGAAGCCGCCGATACCGACGGCGATGGGCTGAACGACTATATCGAGCTTTTCGTTCTCGGCACCGACTCCCTGCTTATTGACACGAACGGCGACGGCGTTTCCGATGCCGACGAGGACGCCGACAGCGACGGACTTTCCAATATCGATGAGGTTCGCTGCGGCACCTCGCTTACGGATGCCGATACGGACGGCGACGGGCTCGACGACCTTGCCGAGGTTCGCGTTTACGCATCGGATCCCTTGAAGCTTGACACCGACAGCGACGGACTTCTCGACGGCGAGGAAGCCGCGCTCGGACTCGATCCCAAATCCCCCTTTACCGACGGCAAGACCGCCGACAGTCAAAGAAAATTCAATCAAGCGCTTGATAAAGCGGCTTTTGACGCAAGCTTATTCGACAGCAACGCGGCGATCCCCGCTGTTTCGGGCTATGTGCGCGGCGCTATCGAAAAGCATGTTTTTGTGCGCGCAGCCGATCCCTACAGCATCAAAAACAATCCCGCCGTATACGGAAAAAGCGTTATTATCGAAACCGACTATTCCGATTTCGCTCTCAAGCTTTCCTTCGATTGCGCATCGAGCACTGATCGCTTTCCCACGCTCATGATCTGCCGCTATGAGGACGGCAGGATCGAGCCCTGCGTGAGCGAACGCATCGGCAGCACACTCTGCACCTGCGTCACCGAGGGCGGCTGCTATTTCGTTATAAACGCAGAGCGGCTTCTCGGGCATATTAATAGTCCCGCATACGGCTTTATCGGAAACTATAAGGCCTCGGGCAAAACCGAGGGCGTTCGCGGCGAAGAGATCATCGACGATGGCACTTGGGTGCTGCTGAGCGATTATCAGCTCGTTAAGCTTGCAAGCCCCCTTGCAAACGATGGCTTCGATACCGACGGCGACGGCGTTTCCGATGCTGATGAGCTCGGTTCAAACACCGTGGCGGATGTTTCTCCCTACATCAACTGGGTGCTCGATGCATACGATATCCCCGAGGGTATGTATTCAGATGCTTCAAGCGTTACCGTTTACAATTACATTTCCAACCCTGTTTTGCCCGACACCGATTTCGACGGCAGAAACGATGATATCGACCATCTCAAAAAGGACAATTCCTTCCACGGAGAGCTGCGCACTGCCCACGCAACGAGCAGCATCTCGATGAACATGGATCACCGCTGGTTCTTCGCAGACAACGAAAGCTATAACCCGCAGCTCAGTAAGGCTTCGCTCCTGCTCGCTTCTGTCATCTACGGCGGCGAAAGCAGGATCAGCCTTTACGATTCGGCGAACCACGACTCAAGCTCCGCTGTCGGCATCCGCGGCATGCTGAGCTTTTTGGGGTTCAGAAGCGCTTCCTCCGCCTCGATCGCGCCCGCCGACTATCACGGTTCGGAAATCGCCCTTGGCTACAGAACGGTCGAATTTGAAGGCGTCGAGAGGACTGTTCTTGCTCTCGTCATCCGCGGCACCAACGGCACCCTCGCTGAATGGTCCAGTAATTTCGACGTGGGCGATGCTTCGACATTCGCTTCAACAAGCGAATGGACGAACTATCGCCACCACAAGGGCTTCGACGTGACGGCAAACAGGCTCATGTCCATCGTGAACAGCTATATCGATCTCCACGGTCTCGACCGCTCCACCCTCACCTACTGGATCACCGGTCATTCCCGCGGCGCGGCAATAGCCAATCTCATCGGCGCAAAGCTCGAGCGCGAGGGCAAGCGCGCCTTCACCTACACCTTCGCCGCACCGAACACCGCCCGAATAAGTCGCAACGAGGCGATCAGCTTCCGCAGCATATTCAACATCGTGAACCTCGACGACCTCGTCTGCTTCCTGCCTATGGAGGGTTGGGGCTACACCAGGTACGGACGATCCGCGTCGCTGAGCCTTGCCGCCAACTATGAGTACGAATGGGAGCAGCTCACTCATATCTGGGATTACAACCCCGATACCATCGGGATGGACAACACCGTTTATGAGCTTACAAACGTTGTTCATGGCGATCCCAACGTTGAGTGTCACCGCTACACCTGCTCCTGTCACGGCGACGGTTCGTGCAACAATATAACCATCAGAAACCGCGGAATGAGCCGAAACAGCCGCGAGACCGCGATAGCAAAGATACCCGTGAACGCGCTGCCCCACTGCCGGATAACCCGCTACGACGGCCGTTTCATCTTCGGTTGGGATTTCGAGGTCTGCCAGACTCCCGCGTACTTCATGCAGGTGCTCGCCGCCAAGATGGGCGGAGAGATAAGCAACTATCGCTTCGTGGTCGAGCTTGATATAGCTGACAGATACGAAGCCGCTAAGGCAGCGATAATCCGCTCCGCGATAAGCGGCATTGAGCACCCGCACTATACCGAGAGCTATTATGTGCTCGCGAACAACATCGGTGCAAATCTATTCAACTGATGCGGCGGCACTATCAAGTTCAGCTGTTTAGCGCAGCTTCTTCGCCCGAAAGCGCCCGCGTATGCTCTTGAACGCGGAGCTGCTCCGGCTTGAATGCGGCATTCAGCAGGTGCATAGCTCAACTTATACTAAGCTCTGATTAAAAGCGGATTAAATTGCCGGGGAGTTTTTCGTCCTGTCGAAGTCGAACGGAGCGAGGCGATATGGAGTATCGTTGAGCGAAGAGAGACAAAGACAGGGCGGAAAACAATCGGCAAGAAGTCCGGTTTTAGTCAGAGTTTAGTATTAAAGGGCTGCGGACGATCCGCAGCCCTTTGATATTAGCTTTTATTCGTGTTTGAGGATTAACACCTTGCCATTCAGCGAAGAGATTGCAAAGCGTTTTTCATCGAGGAGCTTTATGCGCTCCACCAAGGCACTCGATGCGTAGACTGTCGCGCTTTCGTCCTTGAGTATGAATGAAACAAGAACAGCTCTCGGGTTGTTTTCGTCGGGATCCTCTGCTAAATCGCCCCACTTGGTCTCAAAGCCGAATGCCCGCGCCGAAATATACAGATACGCCCGTGTGTATACTTCCACGGCGCTTCCCTGCTCGCTTAAGGCGCATGCGGAGAGCATGCAGTCGCAGACCTCGCCGCTCTCAAACGAATAGTTGGGGTGGCGCAGCTGCTCCCCAGCCTCTGTTTCAAGCGTATAGTAGCCCGCCTCATCCTCAAGACCGAACGTGCGAAGCGAGCAGTAAGCGCTTCCGGGCGTCATCTGAACGGAATATGCCTGCACCGCCTCGCCGTTTACAAGGCCGTAGGAAACGTATTCATGCCCCTCGGCGCTCATCTTTGAAAGCGCCTTGGTAACGCCGCTGCGGCTCGTCATATAGCCGTTATCGTAGCCCTGCTGCTCCATGAGCGCGCAAACGGCGTCGATAACGAACGCGTCGCGAAGATGCCCAAGGTCGATGATGGTTTCGGCGAGCTCGTTTTCCTTAGAAAGCCTATTGTAATCCTCTGAGGTGTCGAAACGGACGATATGATTTTCGGCGTTCACGATCTCAAAGGTGAAGTTGTCTTTGTTTTTAATGCACTCGACAACCGAAGCGATGCGCGATCTCTGATCCACATTTACCAACGGATCGAACTCCTGCGGATCGTCGCAAAAAACGATATCGTTCCAAGCGGAGTCGAGCGCGCCCGCGAACATGCTGAATCTGCCGTACCGAGTCAGCTCGTGTGCCGAAACGAGGATATCGAAAAGCGCCTTTTCAAGCTCGACCGCCTCGCCCTTATGCGCGTTCAGATAGGCGATATTCTTAATGCCCTCGTATTGAGTTTTCGCATCGGTGAGCTTATAGAGCCTGAGCAGGATGTCGCCATAGGTCTTCGAGCAGGCTTCCACGGCGTTCTTTATCTCGATGCTGTCGCCATCGAAATAGTGCGCGAAGGTATAGTCGCCGGCGTACAGCGGCGCGACATCGCTCTTTGGCGCTTCGAGCTTATAGTAGCCGGGATCGCGGTGCGATGCCTTCATCAAAAACGCAAACAGCCCATACACGCCGCCAACCGAAAGCAGCACGATGAGCGCGATCAAATAGATTGTTTTTCCTTTTTCCTTCTTTTCCTCGGCTGCGGCGCTGTGCAGCTGGGGATTCGTATACTCTTCGTATTTGGCTTTTCTCACAATAAACTTCCTTGCTTTTTCCTACAAACACAGCCGACCGCTTGAGCGATCGGCTGTGCTTTTTGATAAGATTATTGGATCGGTGCTTCCGCGCGAATCTTCTTGTACTTCTCGATCTCGGAAGGGCTTCCGAAAACGAAGTGACCGTTTCCGATGTCCACAAGCTCGGGCTGCTCGGTGGAGTAGTCGTGGATCTTCGTGTCGTAAACGAAGAGCTGCTTGTTTTTCTCGATACGCGGATCGGGCACGGGGATCGCGCTCATGAGGGACTTGGTGTAGGGATGCAGCGGATAGTGGAAGAGCTCCTCGGTCTCCGCGATCTCCATGATCCTGCCCTTGTAGATAACCACGATACGGTCGCTGATGAAGCGAACGATCGAAAGGTCATGCGCGATGAAGAGATAAGTGAGTCCCCTCTCCTTCTTGAACCTTTCAAGCAGGTTCAGAACCTGCGCACGGATCGAAACGTCCAACGCGGAGATGGGTTCGTCGGCGATGATGAATTCGGGCTCCATGACGATGGATCTTGCAAGGCCGACGCGCTGACGCTGACCGCCCGAGAACTCGTGCGGATAGCGGGTCAGATGCTCGGGCAGAAGTCCGACTTCCTCGGTGATCTTCTCGATCTTTGCCATCCTGTCCTTCTCATCCTTATAGAGATGGAAGTTGTACAGCCCTTCGGAGATGATGTATTCGATGGTCGCACGCTCGTTCAAAGAGGCTGCGGGATCCTGGAATATCATCTGGATCTTGCGGATAACCTCGCGATCCTCCTTCCTGGAGAGCTTGCCGGAGATGCGCTTGCCCTTGTAGAGGATCTTGCCTGCGGAGCAGGGGTTGATCCTGATTATGGCGCGGCCGATGGTGGTTTTGCCGGAGCCGGACTCGCCAACGAGGGAGAGCGTTTCGCCCTTGTAGATGTCGAAGCTTACGTTATCGACAGCCTTGAAGCCCCTCTTTCCCCTGCCGAATACAACGTCGAGATTTTGTATTGAAAGCAATACTTCTTTGTTTGTGTTGTCCATACGAAATCTCCTTATGCCTTGTAATCAACATGAGATTTGAGCATCTTCTCATGCAGATTCTGAATGTTTTGCGGAATTTCGACCTTCGGTGCGCGCGGGTCGAGAAGCCAGGTCTTCGCGTAGTGCGTGTCGGTGATCTTGAACATCGGAGGCTCCTCCTTGAGATCGATCGCCATTGCGTACTGGTTTCTCGGAGCGAAAGCGTCGCCCTTGATCTTGTTGTACAGCGAAGGCGGAGTGCCCGCTATCGAGAACAGGTCGGAGCCCTTTTCGCAGAGCTGCGGCAGACTCGAGAGCAGCGCCCAGGTGTACGGATGACGCGGATCGTAGAACACCTCTTCAACGGTGCCGAGTTCTACGATCTGACCCGCGTACAGAACCGCCACGCGCTCCGCAACGTTCGCAACGACGCCGAGGTCGTGCGTGATGTATACGGTGGTGTAGCCAAGCTCATGCTGAAGATCCTTGATGAGTCTGATGATCTGCGCCTGAATGGTAACGTCAAGCGCGGTGGTGGGCTCGTCGCAGATCAGGATCTTCGGCTGACAGGAGAGCGCGATCGCGATAACGATCCTCTGACGCATACCGCCGGAATACTCGAAGGGGTAGTCGTCGAAACGCTTCTCGGGATTCGGGATGCCGACCTTCGCCATGATGTCGATTGTGCGGCGCTTCGCCTCCTCGTGGGAACAATCCTGATGCTTGAGGATAACGTTCTGTATCTGCTTGCCGATCGTTATGACCGGGTTGAGGGAGGTCATCGGATCCTGGAAGACCGTCGCTATGCGGCGACCGCGGATGCGCTGCCAGTCGTTGGTGTACTTGACCTTGGCGCAGTCGATGATCGCGTAGCCGTGCAGGATCTGCACGGTCGGCTCGCCGCTGTTTGCTTCACGCTTGGCGGTGCCGTTCTTAACGGCATCAAGACGCCTCTTCTTTTCGGCCTCAAGCTTGGCCTTCTCGGCTTTGACCTTTGCGGAGCAGGAATCGACCTCGCCCCTTAATGCCTCGATCTTGGATGCGTCGGAAGCGCTCTTGCTCTTCTTGGCCTCGAGCTTAGAGATCTTGACCTCGGCCTTAGCGATCTGCGCTTCGAGCTTTTTGATCTCCTTCAGCTTAACTGCGGCTGCCTGAAGCTCCTTCTCGGCGATCTCCTCTGTTCCGCGATACTCTACGCGGAAGGTCGCGACCTCGAAGATATTGTTGAGAACCTCGGGATCGTTCAGATTCTCGCCGGTGCTCATTGCAACGTTGAACGCCTTGTCGAGCTTGCGGCGGAACTTGAGCTGCTCCTTCACGGGGTATCTCGCGGTGGAGAGCAGAAGCTCCTTGGCGATCTTCTCGTTGCGCGCTATGACCTCATCGGAGAGACCGTCGGGGTTCTTCGGATCGTCCTGCTTGGCGAGCTTCTCGCTGCGCAGAGCGGCGAGCTTTTTGAGCTCCTCCTGATCCTTTGCGGCGCGCGCGGTATCGGATGAATAGGCGGCCTTGCGCTTTTCGATAAGCGCCTTCATCTCCGCCTCGATCGCCTCGCGGTCGGAATTGAACTTAGCTATCTCCTTCTTGATCTTTTCCATCTCGATCGCATCCTCGTGGTTGCGGTGATCGAGGGTCTGGAGATAGTTGTTTTTATCGACGGCGCTGTCCTTAAGGGACTTGATGCGGGCGTTGAAATCCGCCTCCTCATCCTGACTGAGGGACTGCGCAGCCTGGATCTCGCGCTTCTTCTCCTCCATTGCGTTGAACTCGGCGGCGCCGCGCTCAAGCACGGAGTTCTTGTTGAGCATGTCGGTGTAATACTTGAGCGTGCTCTTGTTTCTTCCGGTGAGCTCAACGGCTGTCTCGGAGATTTCGTCATCGGAGAAGATGATCGTGCCGTTGGAGATGAAGCCGTTGGTCTCGAGCATGCCGGCAAAGGTCTTGGTAAGAACAGATTTGCCGGAGCCGGATTCTCCGACTATCGCGAGCGATTCGTTCTCGTAGATATCGAGCGAAACGCGGCGGATAGCGGTCAGGATTCGGCCGCGAACGTTGAATTTGACTTCAACATCCTTGAGCGACAGAAGGACTTTTTTATCAGTATTGTTGTCCATAGATCAAGTCCTCCTATTACATGTGGGTCTTCGGATCCGTTGCATCCGCAAGGTTCTGACCGAGAAGGAAGAGTATGATGGTCAGCATAGCGGCGTAGATAACGGGGGGCCAGAATTCCCATGGGTAGGTAATGAATGCCGTCTGCGCGGCGGATATCATTCGGCCGAGGGACGGAACCTCTGCGCTCAGACCGATGCCGATGAAGGACATGTAGGTCTCAAGACCAATGTACGAGGGCACCTCGGTCGCGAGCAGGGTAACGATAACGCTGGTGAGGAACGGGAGGATGTTTTTGGAAACGATCCTGAGCGTGGGAGTGCCAAGACACTTTGAAGCCAGCGAATACTCACGGTCGCGGATGATCATGACCTGCGTTCTGAAGAAGAACGCAACGCCGAGCCAGCCGGTGATAGTCATCGCGAAAACCATGTTCCAGAAGCCGGAGCCAATAACATAGATAAGAACGGCGACGACGAGGATGAACGGAACGTTCGCAATGATGTTGTAGATGGGGATGATGATGGCGTCCAGCTTCTTGTTGAAGCCCCAAACAGCGCCGAGAATAATACCGATCGTCATGTTGATCGCCGCACAAACGACCGCAAGAAGCAGCGAGGTGCGCGCGCCGGCGAAGATATTATACATGATGGAGTTGCCCTGAGGACCCGAGCCGAGCAGCCACTTGAAAGAGGTTCCGAACATATCCATCGCCTTCTTCGGGCTGAGGTTGTACGCGGAAGCATTGGTAACGTTTTCCGTCGGATCGTACTTGCAAATCAGCGGAACTACGATCGCGGAGAATATCATCAGCACGAACAGCGCGATGAGGAAGATATTGCTCTTCTTTTTGAAGAACACACGGAAAACGGATTTCCAGTAGGAATAACGGGGTGCGATTATCTTTTCGGACGATATGGCGTCGTTGCCGACGACGTCGAAACCGAGATCCGCCCCATCGGTAGGATTGATCACATTGTTCTTTTCGTCGCTCATTACTTTCTACCTCCGCCACTGTCAGAAGAGAGGGAAATACGCGGGTCGTACTTGGCAAGCAGCAGGTCGCCGAGGATCTGACCGACGATGGCGATCGTGGTCATGATCGCGACCATAGCTACGATAACCGCGTTGTCGTGCAGCGTGATGGCGTTGATAAGAAGACCGCCAACACCGGGAACGCCGTACACGCGCTCGGTCATCAGGGCGCCGGTCAAGCAGAAGAGAATGCTGGACGGGATGCCGTGGATGAGATAGATGAACGCGTTTCTGGCGATATGCTTATTGTAGATCTCCTTCTCGCTCATACCTTCGGCGCGGGCGAACTTGACGTAGTCGGAGTTCATCTGGTCGATCATGTAGCGGCGGGTCCACTTCATGAGCGAGCCGATCGAGCCGAGTGAAAGCGAGATGGTGGGAAGGATGTACGCAAGAAGCCTCTTCTCGGGCGGGAAGCTTGCGAACTTGAGGGGGATGCCGAGAAGACTTGTACCGATCGCAGCAACGATGAAGATGTATGCAAGCGACGGAACGGACGACATGAATACGATGTAGCCCTTGCCGACCTTATCGATGAGCTTATCCTTCTTACGCGACATCAGGATACCGACGGAAACGCCGATCGCGTAGGAGATGAAGACCGATGCAAGACCGATAACAAAGGAGTTGCCGAGCATGGAAAGACCCGTTCTCTTGAAGGAAGCAACGGTGTAGTTGTCGGTATAGTTCTCTTTATCCGCCGGGCTGGTCGTGCCGGAGGCATTATATTGCAGCGAATGGAAATCGATAGCGGTCTCTTCCCGTTCATCGGTCCCGATCTTTGCGGGGAACTGCTGAAGGGTCTTGTTAAGATCGCCGGTAGCATCCGAAATAACGGTGGTGATCTCCTGTCCGCGATATGTCGTATAGGATGTACCGAAATTGAAATGGAAGAGATTCTGATGAATGAACGGGAATCGTTCATCAAAATACAGCAGGTATTTATGCTGTGTGCCCGAACCTACGAGCGCAAAGCCTGCCCAGGAATAGGGATCCTTCTCGAAGCGCACGTAGCGATCGGTAAGGTTTTCGTCCTGAACCATGCCCTTATGCTCAACGGTGATCAGGCCGGTGAAATAATTCCAAAGTCTTGAAAAAACGGATTTTTCATGAACGGCAAGAAGATAGGGCCTTCCGCCGGGCTTCATACTGCCGTTTGAATAGGTCTCCGGCTTCAGATAGACGATGTCATCGCCATCGTACTTGGTCTTGAACTCCTGAACGCTTGCGTTGGATTCATAGGCGTCGGGCTTCTTGAGTGCGTCGCGATCGGCGATGTAGTCGGCTTGGCTTTCATAGCTGTCGCCGTATTTTTCGGTGTACTTTTCTTTCAAAAAGCTGCCGTAGTCAACGAAGGTGAGATACCCGTATTTCTGATACATGGTGTACTCATACATCGTGCGCTCGTTGAGATTCTTCTTAGTCCACATATCGTCCGTCTGGAAGATAACGCTTCGTTTGATAAGCGAATAAACGAGCAACATAACGATGCCAATGACCACGACAAGCGAAAAGATGGAGAAAAGTATGCGCTTAAGCAAATATTTACCCATAAGCTGTTACTATGAGTACGGCTGTTTGCCGTAATCTCCCTCTCATTAAAAATTTTGATATGGTCTTGACGTGCGCAAAAAGTGAAAGCAGCGCGGTTTTCAAGGCATTTCTTTGAGCCCTAAAGCGTTGGGCTTAAAGAAAGGGGGAAATGATGATAACAGTTAATTACTCCTGATAAGCATATAGGGGGTTGCCCCCCCCTATATGCCATGCGGGAATAACCGCTTAAGTCGAATTAGAAGAGACCGATAACCTTGGTCATGTAACCCTTGTTCATGCCGAGGAATGTCTCAAGGTAGGTGGAAGGATCGCCGTAGTCGGGACCCCAACCGGAGCCGTAGAACATATCGAAGTTACCGGCTTCACCGTTGGATGCACGATAGCCGCAGGGATAGAAGTCATCGGTGTTCTCAGCCTTGATCAGATCAACAACAACGCGGTCTGCGCCGAGGGTCTCCTCGATCTTTGCCTTGTAAGCATTGGCCTGGTTGGTGTTGCTCTCGGAGGTGCCAAGGTAAACAACGTCGATATGGATGGGCCAGTTGACAGCATCGCCGAGCTCCTCGATAGCCTTCTCAAGGTGCTGCTTAGCCTCGGTGGGATGGAACCAACCGTTTACGCCGTCATGAACGTCGATGGGCATGTTGTACCTGTTGGTTACATAGTACTGAACCATGTCGCCGTAGAAGGTACCGGCGGGGAAGGTGTGACCCTCTTCGTCGGTCTGGTCTTCGGAGATGAAGACGAACTCGGGCTGGGTGTACATGTTGCGCAGGGAGGTGAGCTTGAGCTCTTCGCCCTTGGAAACAGCGTTGTAGGTGGCCTTATCGAAAGCGTACTGTACCGCAAGACGGAAGTTCTGGTTCAGCATTGCGATATGGGTATCGATCATCATATCCTCGGTCTTGATGGAAGCGCAAGCGCCGCTCTCAAGCTGGAAGGTACCGCGGTTGAGGTTCAGACCGCCGAAGTAGCTGGTGGAGGTGGTGTCGGTAACGTAGCCGTACTTATCGAAGTTGCCGTCCTTCTTAGCCTGCTCAAGAAGACCGTTGGTAGCGCCGAGGGAGCAGCCGGGGTAAACGCCGTTTACGGTGTCATTGTAGAAAGCAAGGGGGTTGGAACCGTCGTCAAAGATCCACTTGATGGAGTTGATGGTTACGTTGTCGACATTCCAGTAGTTCTCATTCTTAACAACGAGGATCTCGGAGGTGGGCTGGAGCTTCTGGAGAAGGAAGGGACCGCAGTAAACCTGGGAAGAAACGTCGGTGTTCAGACCGTAGGTGTACTTGGTGGTGTCCTGAACTGCATCAGCATACTCGTCGATTCCGTAAACACCGCCGCGGCTCTCATAGAAGCTCTTGCAGATGGGGAGGAAGCAGGAGTAGGTGAGCATGGTCATGAAGTAGGTGGTGGGCTGCTCAAGGGTAACAACGAGGGTGTAGTCGTCGGTTGCCTTGTAGCCAACCGCGTCGAAGCTGCCGCCGTCCTCGAGGTAAGCGGTAACGCCTGCGACCTTACCGTCTACGAGGAACTCAAGACCTGCAGCGCAGTCGAGCATGTGCTGGAAGCCCGCAACAAAGTCATGAGCGGTAACTTCTGCGACCTCGCGACCTTCGGAGGTGTACCACTTCACGCCCTTGCGGATGTGGAAGGTGTAGGTGAGGCCGTCAGCGGACTCTTCCCAGCTCTCTGCAAGAGCGGGCTTGAGCTGGCCGAGGTTGTTGTACTCAACGAGACCTTCAACGGTGTTGACGGTGATCTCGGTGTCAGCCTGGGAGCTGGTGTTCAGCCAGTCAAGGGTGACGGGAGCGGTGGAGAAGGTGGTTGCGTACTCATTTACGAGGGTGTAGCCCTTGCCGGTGAGGTATGCGGCGGGGTCATAGGTGCCTTCGCCTGCCATAGCCTTGGACCACATCTCGAGCATCTCGGCGCGGTCTTCCTTCTTGATGAAGTCGCTCGCGATTACGATGCTGTGGATACGATCGTCATCGTTGCCCCAGTTAGCATAGGGGATGCTGCGGGGAGCGATACGGGTGATAGCGTAGTTACCGCCCTGGGTGGTGGTGGGGATCATAACGCCGGTGCTGAGCAGGAAAGCTTCCGCCTGAGCGTAGAGAACGAACTTCTCATCGGGGGTCTTGCCTGCGGCTGCCTTTGCCATGAGCTCTTCGTACTCGCCGAGAACCATGTTGTAGATCTCTTCGTCTTCAGCGCGAACGTAGCTGCTGGGACGAACGATGGGGGTTGCCTCTACGGGAACCTCAGTCTCGTCTACGGGAGGCTGGGTGGGATCCCCGGGAACGGTGGTGGGATCCGTGGGTGCGTTCGTGGTCGGATCGGGGGTGTTGTCACCCTGATCCTTGGTGGTGCATGCTGCTACCATGGAAAGCGCCATGATCGCAGCGAGTACCAGTGCGATAAATTTCTTCATATCTATCCTCCTACATAATATTATTGCATCACCGAGCCCCAAAAAGGCTATAGTATATGCAACATAGGATAATTAATAATATCATTAACTTGCAGGAAATGCAATACCTTTTGGGGCATTACGAAAATTTTTTATTTAATAAACATTTTTGAAATTGTTAATTAACCGTATCAGTTCTGTTTTTATATGTCATTCCAGTGTATTACATTGTTTTTTCCGCGCCATTTCCGCCCGTTTCCGCGCTTTTGGGGCATAAGGAAGCGGCGAAGCCAAAGCTTCGCCGCATGAGCGCCCTTAAAAAGGGCTTATACAGCTGTGTTTGCCGTGCGCGGGAATCAGATCAGCCCCATTGCAAAGCGCATGATGAGCAGCGCGTCCGCAACGGTCACTTCGCCGTCGCCGTCAGCGTCCATATTGGTCATCTCGCACTCTTCGACGTTCATAACGTGGCGCATTACGATGAGCGCGTCCGCGGTGTCAACGTCGCCGTCCTCGTCCATATCCCAAGAGAGCTTGTAGACCGCGGTGACGGTGGTGTTTTCGGTGATGGCGCTGAAATCGGTATCCCACTCAACGAAGGTGTAGCCGAAATGCTCGGGCGCTTCGGTAACGGTGACGGTCGCGGTGCCGTAGACGCTCTGGTCTACGATGCTTGCAACGGTAATTGTGGTGGTGCCCTCGGCAACGCCGTAGACGATGCCGTCCTCGTCGACGGTTGCTATCGAGGTGTCCTCGATCGCGAAGGTCACGGATTTATTGACGGTGGTCTCGGGGAGCACCGTGTAAACAACGCCTGCGCGGCGCGTTGCGGGAACCGTTACGGGCTCGACCTCGATGGACTCGGGCGGAGCGGGGATAGCAACGATCACGTTGTCGATCTTCGCATAGTCGCCGGTGCCGTTGACGCTGCCGTCCTTCTTGTATGTAAACTTGATAACGTGCTCGCCCTCGGTGAGTTCATAGTTGAAGGTCTCGAAATCGAGGTGGTTCGAGCCCTTCTGGAGAATCTTGGTCGAGTCCACGTATACGCGCAGGCCGTCCCAATCCCGGGTGTCGCTGCCCTCGCCCATGCTTATCCAGTCGAAGGAAAGCACGGCGCCGGGCTCCGCGTTTACCGTGGTCCAGACCGAGGAGGTGGAGCTTGAAACGCCCGCGTTGCTGCTCATCGCCACGTCGCCGCTGACCACCCAGGGGTAGTCGGTGTCGGTTTCGAAGGTGAGGGTGCCTCCCGTAACGTTCAGCGCCTCGCCAAGGTTCGCGGCAGCCTTGGCGGATACCGCGGCTTCGCGCACTTCGCCTATGCGAGCGCCGTCCGTCACCGCCAACGCGGGAACCGTCACAAGGGACAGCACCATTGCGATGGCGATGACAAAGCTGAGGAATTTCTTCATGTTTTTCTTTCTCCTTCCGTGAGTTTTTATTAAGTTCAATGCCTCCTCTCTTCATTTAGGAAGCATGAGTCTTCTTCTTGGGCAGGGTATGCGCCGCGCTCGCGCGGTGTTTATATACCGTTGACATTTCTTTACGCTTCAACTATATCTATATATTAGCATTTTACTCCTATATCATCTTCATGTTAATACCAAAGCGGAATAAAAACGGCGTCTAAAACGAAGATATTGAAATATCGGCTCGAAATGGGTTATAATTTGTTTGAAGGTCGCCCGAGCGCCGCGTAAAGCAAGCGGAGCTTCGGCCTCGCTAATATAAATAATGTGAAACGGAACACTCTATGCATACCGAAAACGCCTCAATGAAAACGAAACAAATCGCCGAAGCGCGCCTACGCTCCTGCTTACCGCATATCGCGCTTAGTTGCGCATTCCTTTTGCTCGCGCTTTTCGCCTTCGCCGCCTGCAAGCCCTCAACGCCCTCGGTGGAACCCGAAACGCCCTCTCCCGCGCCGCAGGACAACGCCGCACCGACCGAGGCGGTCTCCCCCGCCGTTTCCCCACCCGCACCGCAATCCGACGCACCCACCGACGCACCGACGCCCGCTGGCGGCACGACGCTTCGCGCGAAGTATCTCGGCATACTCGGCTACGGAAGCGTGACGGTGGAGGAAGTTAAAAAGGATGGCGCAAGGCTTTACCGTTTCCTTTCAAACGGCGAGGAGCTTCTCTTTTCGATAAAAAACGACGCGGAATTCAGCATTCAAAACTCGCTCTTCGAGGGCTATGAATACGATTTGACGCTTGAAAACGAGACCGTTGTCGGCGTACAGCGCGCGTTCGAGCTTGACGACGGCGCGGCCTGCCCCGTTTCATACACGAGCGGGCAACGGACGCTCAAGAACCTGCTCGCGGCGGCCATGCAACCCGTTGGGTGCACACTCTATGTTTACGGCGGCGGCTGGAATTGGCAGGACGACGGCGCGTCCACGCTCGCGCGGCGAAGGGCGACGCCCCGCTCCTGGCGCGAATTCTTCCTTTCGCAAAATTCGGACTACATCTATAAGGACGAAAGCTCGCCGAAAACGAGCTATTACCCCTTCGGAGGCTGGGTCGAATACTTCTACGCGGGGCTCGACTGCTCCGGCTATCTCGGGCGAACGCTCTACACCGCGCTTGAGACCGAGGACGGCCGCGAGGGCTATGTTTTCAAATCCACCGAATTCGCGAAAACGCTTGCGGATATGGCTCTCGGCAGCTACAGCGCGGGCAAGCTCGAAGCGGGCGGCACGGCACTTCAAAGCGGCGATATCGTCAGCTTCAAGGGGCATACCTATCTCGTGCTCGGCCGCTGTGAGGACGGAACGCTCGTTATCCTGCACTCCTCCCCCACTCCCTCGCGAATCGGCAGCAAGGGCGGCGGCGTTCAGCTCAGCGCGCTCGACCCCTCGGGAAAGGGCGGCATGGCGCTCGAGCTCATCAGGCGCTATACCGAAAAATACTTCCCCGAATGGTATTCAAGATACGATAATATCGCCGTGCCGTACTCGACCTATATCGATTTTGAACGGAGCGGCAACGCGGGCTTCTTCCGCTGGAGCATCGGCGAAAACGGCGCGCTTTCCGACCCGGACGCGATACTCGGCATGAGCGCGGATGGGATACTCGCTCTGCTCTTCGGCGAATAGCCTCTTTGATTTCATTTTCCTATTAATACTAAGCTCTGATTAAAAGCGAACTAAACTGCCGATGAGTTTTTCATCCCGTCAAAGTCGAACGGAGCGAGGCGATGAGTATCGTTGAGCGCAAACGCAACGTAACCTGTGCCCCGCGGGGCACAGGTTACGAAAACTCTTTCTATGCGCTCAACCCCAACTATTGACATTGAGCCGTTATATAATTTGCTTATTTTGCCTTGGGTCCTGCCGCGATGATGTTCTCGGGCATGTTATCGTACTTGCTGAAGTTCTTAACGAACATATTCGCAAGCTCCTGCGCCGCCTTATCGTATGCCGCCTTGTCCTCCCACATCTCGCGTGGATCGAGCACCTCGTCGGGCACGTTTTCGCAGGTCTTGGGCACCATCACGTTGAAGATTGGGTGCAGAGCGTATTCAACGTCGTTGAGCTTGCCCTCGAGCGCCGCCGTTACCATCGCGCGGGTGTACTTGATCTTCATGCGGCTGCCCACGCCGTAGGGGCCTCCGGACCAGCCGGTGTTAATCAGGAACACGTTTGCGCCGTGCTCGTCGATCTTCTTGCCGAGCATCTCGGCATATACCGAGGGATGCATCGGAAGGAAGGGCGCGCCGAAGCAGGTGGAGAAGGTCGCCTGAGGCTCCTTGATTCCGCGCTCGGTGCCCGCGAGCTTGCTGGTGTAGCCGGAAACGAAGTGATACTTCGCCATATCCTTGGTCAGCTTCGCGATCGGGGGCAGAACGCCGAAAGCGTCCGCGGTCAGGAAGATGACGGTCTTCGGGTTGCTTCCAACGCCTGGGATGACGCAGTTCGGGATATACTCCACAGGGTACGCAACGCGGGTGTTCTCGGTTATCGATGCGTCGTTTAAGTCGAGCTCGCGGCTCTCCTCGTCCATGATAACGTTTTCAACGACCGCGCCGAAGCGGATCGCGTTCCAGATCTCGGGTTCGTTTTCCTTGGAAAGGTTGATACACTTTGCGTAGCAGCCGCCCTCAAAGTTGAAAACGCCGTTGCCGCTCCAGCCGTGCTCATCGTCACCGATGAGCCAGCGGTTCGGGTCGGCGGAAAGGGTGGTCTTGCCGGTGCCGGAAAGGCCGAAGAACAGCGCCGCGTCCCCGTCGTTGCCGATATTGGCGGAGCAGTGCATCGGGAAAACGCCCTGTTGCGGCATGAGGTAGTTCATAACGGAGAACATGCCCTTCTTGATCTCGCCGGAATACTTGGAGCAGGCGACGGTCACGCGTTTTTTCTCGAAATCGAGGATGATGGCCGCCTCGGAATGAACGCCGTCCTTCTCGGTGTCGCACTTGAAGCCTGGGGTGCAGAGCACGGTGAACTCGGGCTTGAAAGAGTCGAGCTTATCCTTCCTGATGCGAACGAACGCCTGAGTCGCGAACAGCGCGCTCGCGGCGTTTTCGCAGACAACGCGGATGGGAAGCGCGTACTTCGGGTCGGCGCCCACGAAGCAATCCACAACGAAGACCTCGCGGTTCTGCATGTATGCGCACATCTTATCATAGATATTATCCGCCTTTTCTCGGCTGATGGGAACGTTTATCTTGCCCCAGTCGATCGTGTCATGCACGCAGGGAACGTCCACAACGTAGCGATCGTCGGGGGAACGGCCGGTGTATTTGCCGGTTTTGATGACCAGCGCGCCGGTCTTACTGAGCTTACCCTCGCCGCGGACGACAGCGCGCTCGGTCAGCTCTGCGGGGGAAAGATTGCGGTGGATCGCGGTGGGATCGAAGATGCCCATTGCTTCAAGATACGCTTTCATTCTTTAATGCTCCTTTCAGCATTTGTTTATGAATTGTTATGCGAAAGATTTCGTAGGTATCGCTTGATAATAAAATCATGCCCTTTTCGGGCATGATCGCATACTACTTCCGTATAAAGAGGATCCCGAGGGTCCTCGAACCGCAGTGGCTCGCGACGGTGCAGCCCGCCGTTGTGGGAATGACCTCGTCGAAATAACCGAAGCTCTTCACGAGTTCAACGGCTTCTTCCACTATTTCATCGGGAGTGTCGGTATAGGTAACGAAGATACGGTGCGGCCTGATGTCGGTGCGCCCCTCGAGCTTGTCCTTGATATAATTTTTAAGGCAGCGCTGCCACGAGCCGCGGTACTTTTTGAAAACGCGCATGTCGCCGTCCGCCACCTCGATGCCCGGATGGAGCTGAAGAATGTTTGCGCCAAGCGCGGAAACGGCGGAGCATCTGCCTCCGCGCACCATAAAATCGAGCCTGTCGAGCACGAAGCTCGTTTCGACCTTGGGAACGATGTCCTCGTCAAGCCGCTTTTTGATCTCCGCGCCGCTCATGCCCTTCTTTGCCATATCCACGGCCTCAAGAACGACATGACCCACGCCGCTTGAAAGGTTGAGCGAATCCACGACGAACACGCCGGGGAGATCCTCAGCGGCAAGCTCGGCATTATTATATGATGAGGAGAAGCCGGAGCTTATGGTTATGTAAACAAGCTCGGAGCCGTCCTCGGTGAGTTCTTTGAAGATGCCCTTGAGCCTCTCCACCTCCGGAGCGGCGGTCTGGGGCAGCTTGTTGCTCTTTGAGCAACGCTCAAGAAGCTGACGCATCGTGATATCCACGCCGTCGAGATACTCTTCCTCGTCGATGCGCACATAAAGCGGCACCACGCTTATATCGTTTTTCTTATAAAGATCGGTCTCCCTCACTTCGTTCAGAAGGTCGGCGGTGCTGTCACAGCAGATTTTAACCATCTTAAACTACTCCCGATAGCTTTTATAGTTTACCCTTCATTTTACCACAGGCGCGGCAAAGTGTAAAGCAAAACGGGCAGAAATCTGCCCGCTCCGCGCAAATATACAAAACCTTGTTGAAAGAATCTGTCGAACGGAGCGGCTTGTCTGCCCCACCGCCGAGTTTTGCCTTCAGCGCCCTATCGAATCCTCAATCAGCTTTTTGATGTCTGCAATGCTCAGCCCCTTTTCGCGGGCGAGCCGCGCGATATCCTCGTGCTCGATTTTTTCACGCATAATGCCAAAGCCGCTCGCGCGTTTGACGCGCAGACTTCCGTGCGGGGTTTGAACCAAATCGATATGCCTTGAAAGCTCGTATCTTTTCACCATGCGCTCACGCACGCCGAGCGTTGTAGTGTGCTTGAATATGGCTTTTGCAAACTCCTCGCTCCTGCCCTTATCGCACAAAACGCAGAGCATAACGCCGGGGCGTGATTTTTTCATGCCAATCGGCACGGTGTACGCGTCCAGCGCGCCCATCTCGATAAGGGTCTCGAGCGCGAAGCCCAGCGCCTCGCCCGTCATATCGTCGATATTGCACGAAAGCTCGGCAATCTCCGCGCACCCTTCCCCACTCTCGCCGAGCATGGCGCGAACGCAGTTCGCCTCGGGAAAATCCTTCTTTCCCATGCCGTAACCGATGCGCTCGACCCGCATGACGGGTTGCCGGTCGAAGCTTTCCGCAAAATGCCGAACGAGCGCCGCGCCCGTCGGTGTGCAGAGCTCGCCCCTTATCTCGCCCGCATAGCTCGGAATGCCCATAAGTATATGCGCGGTCGCTGGAGCTGGAACGGGCAGGATTCCATGCGCGCATTTAACAGAGCCAAAGCCCGTGCAGACGTGCGAAGCCGTTATCCGCTCGGGCGCGAGCAGCTCGATCAGCAGGCATACGGCGGTGATATCCGCCACCGCGTCGAGAGCGCCAACCTCGTGAAAATGCACAAGCTCTGCGGGCTCGCCGTGTGCTTTGCTCTCGGCTTCCGCAATGAGTCGATACACCGCCATTATGTTCTCGCGGCAGTATCCTGACACGGGCAGATGCGAAACGATATGCGCGATATCGGCAAGCCCGCGATGCTCGTGATGATGGTGGTGGTCGTGATCGTGATCGTGGTCATGATGATGCTCGTGATCGTGGTCGTGATGATGCTCATGGTCGTGATGGTGATGCTCATGCGCATCCTCGGAGCATTCCTGCTCGCCGTGGATCGAAACGGCAAAATGAGTGCCCGTTATGCCGCATTTTACCGAAGGCTCGAATGATACCGAAACGCCGTCCAAACCGAGCGCATCCATTTTTTCTATGAAAGCGGTTCTCTGCCCCTCGTCGAGCAGTTCATAAAGAGCGGCGGCAAGCATATCCCCCGCCGCGCCCATGCCAAGGCTCAAATGCAAATGCTTCATTTTATGTTCCTCCGTCTTGATTCAAGCTTTTGTTAGCTTTATACCATGAACGCGCCCGCTTGTCAATCCAAAACGCGAGGGGCTGTTGCATTAAGCCCCAGAAAAACAAGACCGGGTAGCCCGAAAGGGTTGCCCGGTTTGCTGCTTTCATGTATAATTAATTTACCCAAAAAACCATCCGGAAAGCAGGTATATTGTACTATGAAAGCACGCGGAAAT
>JAFZJT010000207.1 GCA_017553815.1 Clostridia bacterium | reverse complement strand
TGCCGTATCCGCTCATACTTATCTCGACGGAGGCGTTTCACTGCCCGACTCGATAATCGGCAAGATCGAATCCTGCGGGTTCTTTGAGAGCATACCCTTGTGGCTTGTATCGCTGATCGGAGCCCTGCTCATAACGGTGCTCAGCTGCGTCCTGCTGCTTACGGTCTACTCACGCTTTTTCAAGCTTTATATGTACACGGCGATTGCACCGATTCCTATGAGCTCGTTCGCGGGAGAAGGCACGGCGCAGGTCGGAAGGCAGTTTCTAAAGAGCTATGCCGGAGTTTGCCTGCAGGGTGCGATCATTATCCTTGCGTGTATTATCTATTCGGTCTTCGCGGAATCCGTTCCTACGGTCGATGATAGCGCGTCCGCAATATCGGCTGTGTGGTCGTATCTGCTGGAATTGATAATCAATATGCTCGTGCTAGTCGGCGCAGTAAGGATGAGCGACAGGTTGATCCACGAGATGATAGGCATGTAGCAATCCTTCGCAATTCGCTCTTGACAAATTGCGGATTTAGTGTATCCTATAACGATCTGACCACGATGTCAAATGGGCGGCTTGGGGAAACAGGAGTAAGAACATGTATCATTGGATCGAAGACAAACAGTTTCTTGGCAGGATGAGAGGACTATGCTCCGGCATAGTTAATCAGCTTGTGCAAGCCATAAACAACGATGGAGCTCTCTTCGTTCGCCAGCACCTTGTTGGCAGCGGAGCGAAGAACCTCATAACTCAGAACGCGAATCAGCCCATTGATCTTGATTATAACCTCGAGATCGTTGAAAGCAGTGAGTACAACATCAACGATTGCAGGGCAATTAAGGAGTATGTTCGAAAGAAGTTTGATGGGGTTTTGAGTAGCGCCGGTTGGGACAACTGTCAGGACTCAACCTCTGCTTTAACAACTGGAGCCTATCATTTTACCGATGGTGTCCAAACTGGCTTCAGCATTGACCTTTGCATAGTCAGAAAAGGAAGCTATGGCAGATGGGAAAGACTCATCCACGAAAAGGTTGGTTACACATGGCTCGACCGATACTTTTGGAACGAAGCGCGACAGTCCAACGGGCTGGAAGACCGCATACAGTGGCTTAAGGAAAACGATTGCTGGCTTGAAGTCAGGGAAACATATCTCGAAAAGAAGAATATGTATCTCTCCCGCGGAGACCATGATCATCCTTCCTTCATCGTTTACATAGAGGCTGTGAACGAAGTGTTCAACAAATACAGATAATCGGAATGTTTGAAAGCATCTGCCCGGCAGGTGCTTTTTTTATAACCGAAATCAAAAGGAGCGCCGTTGTCAGCGCTCCTTCAGCCGTCATTCGGCGGGATTCATTTGATGCCGTTTGAGCTCTTCGACGAATCGAAGCTCCTCTTCATGTTCGAGCTTACGCTCATACGCTTTGTCCGAAAGATAACGGATAAGTCCGATGAGCCAGGCAAGCACGACGAGGGCGTATAGCCCGTATGCTATCCCGTAGGCGAGGGCGTGATTCTGCTCCGCCCAGCGTGAGAAGAAGAAACCTACCGTAAGCCCGTAAAGGGTCGGTATGCCGAGCAGCGCTAGCCTGCCGCTCTTCATGCTCATGCCGATGAGCCATCCGATCAAACCGATAATGAATACGTACTTCA